>NZ_JBFUHT010000077.1:0-14228 GCF_056402275.1 Azospirillum sp. P4_B5 | reverse complement strand
GCCATGCAGGCGCCGAAGACGCCGACGAGGGCGTAGATGACGATCTCGACCTTGCGGCGGACGACGTCGGGCAGCATGACGAGGAAGGATTCGAGGCCGATGTGGCCGGCGTCGCGGACGCCGACGGCGGCGCCGATGAGGGTGACGTAAAGGACCAGCACGATGGCCAGGCTCTCCGCCCAGGTCGGCGAGTCGTTCAGCACGTAGCGGCCGAAGACCTGATAGAACACCACACAGACGATGGCCATCAGGCCGACCATCGCCACGCACATCCCCGACCGCGCCAGACGCGCGTTCACACGCGTCAACAAGCGTGGGGCGGCGAGGGGGCGGACCTCTTCCAATTCGAGTTCGATGCTCATGATGCCGTCCTTCCCGCGGGTGCGGCGCCGGCCGGGAATGGCCGGTGCCGCGACCGCGTGCCTTACGTCGTGTCCTGCCTACTTCGTGTCCTGGATGCGCTGGACGAGGCCTTGCAGCTTGGGTGTGTTGGCGAACTTGGCGAACACGGGCTTCATCGCGTCGATGAATTCCTGCTTGTTCTTCACGTCGCTGATCTGGGAACCCGCCTTCTCGACGATGGCGCGGGAGGCCTCCTCGCGTTCCGTCCACAGCTTGCGCATGTAGGGGACGGAGTCCTTGGCGGCCTTGCGGATGGCGGCCTGGTCGTCCTTCGACAGGCGATCCCACGAAACCTTGGAGAAGACCAGCACCTCCGGCGCCATGGCGTGCTCGGTGCGGGTGAAGTACTTGGCCGCCTCGAAGTGGCGCGAGGATTCATAGGACGGGTAGTTGTTCTCCGCCGCGTCGACGATGCCGGTCTTGAGGCCGGTGTAGACCTCGCCCATCGGCATCGGCGTCGGGTTGGCGCCCAGCGCCTCGATCATCGACACGAACAGGTCCGACTGCTGGACGCGGATCTTCATGCCCTTGAGGTCGGCCAGCGACGACACCGGCTTCTTGGAATAGAGCGAGCGCGAGCCGCTGTCGTAGAAGGCCAGACCGATCAGCCCCTGGCTTTCCATGGCGGCGAGAATCTCGTCGCCGATCGGGCCGTCCAGCACGGCGTGCATGTGGTCGGTGTCGCGGAAGATGAAGGGCAGGGCGACGACCATCGTCTCCGGGACGACGTTGTTCAGCGGTGCCACGTTGATGCGCATCATGTCGAGGCCGCCGATCTTGATCTGCTCGATCGTGTCGCGCTCGTTGCCCAGCGCGCCGTTCGGGTAGACCTTCACGCCGAGCTTGCCGTTGCTGCGTTCGCTCAGCAGCTTGCCCATGTACTTGACCGCCTCGACGGTCGGGTAGTCGCCGGGGTGGATGTCGGCCGACCGGAAGTCGCGGGCCGAGACCGGGGCGGCGAGCAGCGCGCCGGCGGCGCAAGCGGCCAGCAGCGCCATGCCGAGGCGACGGAAGGTGTTCTTCATGACCGTACTCCTGCCTTAGGAGAAGTGCCTGTTGGAGCGGAGGCGGGTCGTCGGCCCGCCGAAAATGGAAAAACGAAAAGGCCCTGCGTTCGGAAGAAGCCCAGGCTGTTCGGCTGTGCGCCTTGAATAATAGCGCTGCGAAAACGGGGGCAAAAAATAATCCCGAAGGGGATGAAGGCGCAAAATCCCGGCGCCATCGGCGTCTGCCGACGGGGGTGAAGCTGGGCGGTTCTCGTCCTTTGTCTGGAGGCGCCCGCGGTGTTCTTCCGCGCGGCTTCCCGATCGTTGTCCGGTGGGCGGGCGGTGCCGGTTGTTCACGTCCGCACCGCGTCCCGCTGGGCTAGTTATATTAATATATCAGCTGTCGAGGCAAGCACAAAACGGGGAGCGGAAAGCGTGACGCCAAAATGTCGCAAGCCGGGTGGGGATTAAAGGTTGGGGATTAAAGCCGGGGCGGCGTTTGACGCCCCGCAGTGGTGGGCGCGTCGGTGAAATAGAGCGGTGCGGCGGCCCGCAAGTCGTCGATGGCCAGCCGCAATCCGTCGAGATGGGCGCCGAGCGCCAGGACGCTCGCCTCCCGGTCGTGGGCGGCAATGGCCTCCACGATGGCGTCGTGCTCGACAATGACTTTCGCCATCTGGCCGGGGACGGGCAGGGTCAGACGCCGGCAGCGGTCGACCTGCACCTTCACCTGCTCCACCAGCGCCCAGAAGCCGGGGAATCCGGCGACGTCGGCGAGCAGGGCGTGGAAGCTCTCGTCGGCCTCGTGGAAGCCGTCGCGGTCGCCGGCGGCGCAGAGGTCGCGTTGCTCCTCCAGCGCCGCGCGCAGTTGCGCGATGTCGCCGGGGGTGGCGCGCATGGCGGCCATCCGCACGGTGGCCTCCTCCAGCGCCTTGCGGATCACCCCGGCCTCCGGCAGGGCGGTGACCGGGATCAGGGATACGTAGGTGCCCGACTGCGGGAAGATGTCGATCAGCCCTTCGTCGGCCAGCCGCAGCACCGCCTCATGCACGGGGGTGCGGCTGACGCCGTAGGCCACGGCGATGCGGGCCTCGGCGATGGGTTCGCCGGGTCGTCGGCGCATCCCCAGGATGTCGTTCCGCAGGTCGCGGTAGATGGGAGAGGCGGAGCGCGGCGCGGGCCGGACCGTGGCGAGCCGGCGCTGCCGCGGCGGGGCGGCGGTGAGGGTGTCCGATGGCATGAGCCACCTCGTCAGACAGGCGGGTCGCGCGGGCGTGGGCCGGCGCCCCGGTGAACGTATGAAAGCTAATATATTAGTGTTTGCGCCCGGTGCTGAGTGGCAAAGTGTGGGACACTTCGGGCGAAGTGTCGCACGTCCCCGCTTCGGCCCGGCGGCGCGTCTCGCGGATCAGGATCAGCAGGCCGCTGGCGATGACAATGGCGGCCCCGGCCAGCACATGGGTTCCCGGCCAGTCGCCCCAGAACAGCCAGCCGAACAGGCAGGCCCAGAGGATTCCGGCGTAGTTGAACGGGCTGATGACCGCCGCCGGGGCCAGGGAATAGGCGCGGGTGGCGAAATACTGCGCGCCGCCGCCGACCAGCCCCATCGCCGCCATCAGCGCGAAGCCCTCCGCCGTCGGCATCGTCCAGACGAAGGGCAGGGCGAAGGCGCTGAGCAGCGTCGAGAAGGCGGTGAAGTAGAAGACGGTGGTGACCGGCGCCTCCGTCCGCCCCAGCTGCCGCATCGCCATCATGGCGAAGGCGTAGGCGACGGCGGCGCTCAGCCCGACCAGCGCGCCGGTGTTCAGCATGCCGCTTCCCGGCTGCACGATGACCAGCACCCCGGCGAAGCCCACCGCCACCGCCCCCCAGCGGTAGGGGCCGACCCGCTCCCCCAGCACCGGCACGGACAACGCGGTCAGGAACAGCGGGGCGGAGAAGGACAGCGCCACCGCGTCGGCCATCGGCATCAAGTGGTAGGACAGGAACAGCAGCACCATGGAGGTCAGGCCGATCGCCGCCCGCCAGAAATGGCCGCCGAGATGCTCCGTCCGCAGGCTGCGCCAGCCGCCGGCGCGGGCCAGCATGGCGGTGGCGGGCAGCAGGGCGAAGGCGTTGCGGAAGAAGGTCACCTCGGCCAGCGGGTAGTCCGCCGCGAGATGCTTCGCCAGCGCGTTCAGCACCGCGTAGAGGAACACCGCCAGCAGCATGGAGACGATGCCGCTGCGCGCCTGGAGATGGCTGGGGATGGGCTGGGCCATGGGTGCCCTGCGGGGTGAGGGAATGGGTTGACCTTGCCCCCACCCCGACCCTCCCCCGCTGACGCAGGGGAGGGAGAAATATCCCCTCCCCTGCGTCAGCGGGGGAGGTTAGGGAGGGGGCAACCGTCAGCGTCTAATGCGCCGTGCGGCGGCTCGGGCGGCGGTAGATGAACCAGTAGACGGCGCCGACCAGCACCGCTCCGCCGAACCAGTTGCCCAGCGTCACCGCGGCGAGATTCAGCAGGAACTGTCCGACCGGGATCACCGGCGCGGCGCGGCCCAGGTCGGCCCAGAAGGAGGCCGGGGCGCCCCATTCGATCAGCAGGCCCAGCGGCACGAAATACATGTTGGCGACGCAGTGCTCGAAGCCCGCGGCGACGAAGGCGCTGACCGGAAAGACGATCGCCATGATCTTGTCGGTCACGCTGCGCGCGCCGAGCGCCAGCCACACCGCGAGGCAGACCAGCACGTTGCACAGGATGCCGAGGAAAAAGGCCTGCCCGGCGGGCAGCCCCGCCTTGGCCGTGGCGAAGTAGAGCGCCGAGGCGCCCACCGCCCCGTGGCCGAAGGCGTACTGCCCGGACAGGAAGACCAGCAGCGCCGTGCCGGCGGCGCCGACGAAGTTGCCGAGCCACACCATGGTCCAGACTTGGAGCATCCGCCCGGTCTTGACTCGCCCGCTGGCCCAGGCCATGACCATCAGCGCGTCGCCGGTGAAGAGCTGCGCGCCGCCGACGATGACCAGGATCAGCCCCAGCGAGAAGACCAGCCCGCCGAGCAGCCGGGTCACCCCGTAGGGCAGCATGCCCTCCGCCCCCGACATGGCGACGGTGGCGAACAGACCGCCCAGCGCGATGAAGGCGCCGGCCAGGACGGCCAGGGCGAACAGCGTCGCGCCGTCGTAGTTGGCCTTCTTGACGCCCAGATTCTCCGCTGCGAGCGCGATGGCGTCGGGCATCAGCGCGTCGAGGGAGGATGCGGGCGGGGCGGCAGGGGAGGCGGCGGCGTGTGGGGCGGCCTCCGGAAGGGAATGCGTGTCCATGGGATTGCTCCTCGTCTCGTACGGCGTCTCACACGACCTTCAGGCCCTGCGTCCGGAAGATGCCGCGCACCCGCTCGGTCAGCTCCGGCGGGGGAGGTTCGGTGTTGGCCAGCGCGTAGGGCAGGCCGAGCTGCTTCCATTTGAACTCGCCCATCTTGTGGAAGGGCAGGACGTCCACCCGCTCGACCACCTCCAGGCCGGCGGCGAATTCCGCCAAGCCCTCGATCTCGTCGAGATGGTCGGTCAGGCCGGGAACCAGCACGTAGCGCAGCCAGATCGGCTTGCGCAGCACCGACAGCCGCTCGGCGAATTCCAGGGTCGGGCGCAGCGGCACGCCGGTCACCGCGCGGTAGGTGGCTTCCTTGAACGCCTTTATGTCCAGCAGCACCAGATCGACGTCGGCCAGCAGATGGTCGTCGGCGTGGCTGCCGAGGAAGCCCGAGGTGTCCAGCGCGGTGTGCAGGCCGAGCTGCTTGGCGCCGCGGTAGATGGCCGCGCAGAATTCCGGCTGGACCAGCGGCTCGCCGCCGCTGATGGTCAGGCCGCCGTGGGCGCGGTGCAGGAAATCGGCGTAGGTGGCGATGTCGGCCAGCACGTCCGAGGACTGGGCCGGCGACCCGTCATGCATGTGGCGGGTGTCGGGGTTGTGGCAGTACTGGCAGCGCAGCGGGCATCCGGCCAGGAACAGGACGTAGCGCAAACCCGGCCCATCGACCGTGCCGCCCGTCTCCACCGAATGGACCCAGCCGCGGACCGATGCGCCCGTCCCGGCGGCGTGCGCGGGGTGGGGGGTAATCGGGCTGAGCATGAGGCACCTCGTGAATGGGCGCCGGTGCCCGCTTCATTGCGGCACCGGCGCTGTGTGCCATCCTATGTCACGCCCTGGCGTCGGCCATGACCGGGGTCAATTGATCTGACCGCGACTCTTGCGCGTATTGCGTGTTCCCGCCGGCGGGAAGGACGGGGCGTTCCACCCAGGCGATGCGCAGGATGTTGGTCGAACCCGGCATGCCGAAGGGCACGCCCGCGGTGATGACCAGCCGCTGCCCGTCCTCCGCCAGACCGTGGGCGTAGGCGATGCGGGTCGCCTTGTGCACCATGTCGGAGAAGTTCTGGATGTCCTCGGTCAGCACGCTGTGTACGCCGTAGGCCAGCACCAGACGGCGCGAGGCGGCGACGGTCGCGGTCAGGCAGAGGATCGGCACCTCCGGCCGTTCGCGGGCGGCGCGCAGGGTGGTGGAGCCGCTGGTGGTGTAGGTGACGATGGCCGCCGCGTGGATGGTGTGGGCGACCTGCCGCGCCGCCGCGGTGATGGCGTCCGCCGCCGTCTCCTGCGGGTCGGCGTGCTGGGCGTCCATCATCGTGCGGTAGAGGTCGTCGTGCTCGACCCGGCGGGCGATGCGGTCCATCATCGACACCGCCTCCACCGGGTAGGCGCCCGACGCGGTCTCCGCCGACAGCATCACCGCGTCGGCGCCGTCGAAGACGGCGGTGGCGACGTCCGACGCCTCGGCGCGGGTCGGGGCGGGGGAGCCGATCATCGATTCGAGCATCTGGGTGGCGACGATCACCGGCTTGCCGGCCTTGCGCGCCTCGCGGATGATCCGCTTCTGGATGCTCGGCACGTCCTCCGGCGGCATCTCGACGCCGAGGTCGCCGCGGGCGACCATCACGCCGTCGGACAGCTCGACGATGCGCTCCAGATGCTGGATGGCCAGCGGCTTCTCCAGCTTGGACATCAGGGCGGCGCGCCCGGCGATCAGCTTGCGCGCCTCCGCCACGTCCTCGGGACGCTGCACGAAGGACAGCGCCACCCAGTCCACCTCCTGGTCCAGCGCGAAGATGAGGTCGGCGCGGTCCTTCGCGGTCAGCGGCGACAGCGGCAGCAGAACGTCGGGCACGTTCACGCCCTTGCGGTCGGACAGCCTGGTGCCGGCCACAACGACGGTGTCGGCGTGGTCGGGGCTGCACTCGACGATGCGCAGCCGCACCTTGCCGTCGTCGAGCAGCAGGTCGGTGCCGGGGCGCAGGGCGGCGAAGATTTCGGGATGGGGCATGCCGACGCGGGTCGCGTCGCCCGGCTCGGTGGAAAGGTCGAGGCGGAAGGACTGGCCCACCGTCAGTTCCACCGAACCGGCGGCGAAGCGGCCGAGCCGCAGCTTCGGACCCTGGAGGTCGGCCATGATGGCGATGGGCCGTTCCAGCTCGCGCTCCAGGGCGCGGATGGCGCGCACGCGGGCGCCGTGGTCGTCGTGCGAGCCGTGGCTGAAGTTCAGGCGGAAGACGTCCACGCCCGCCTCGAACAGCGAGCGGATCATCTCCGGCGAGGAGGAGGACGGACCCAGCGTGGCGACGATCTTCGTCTGCCGGAAGCGGCGGATCGGGGAGGTGGCGGTCATATCGAAACGGGCTCCGCAAAAGAGGGCGGGGACGGCGGGCGCGGCGCGCGGGCGTTCATCGGTAAGACCGCCGCGCCAGAGCCGGCGTGACGGTGCGGCGCGCGGCGGTCGGTGCGGTTCTCGGGGATGCGCTCGCGGCACGGGCGGGCTTGGGCCGGCCGGGCTGCGCGTCTGTCCTTCACAAAATAAAATACTAGTATATCAGATTGAAAGGCAAGCCTGTTTTGCCGGGCGGAGGGGCCTTGCCGCCAAAATGTCGCAGATCTCGCTCTGGCGGAATAGGTTGGGGCGTAGAGCTTTTCGCCAGCGGGGGATGCATTGGTGCAAGCTCGATTTTGGATTATTTTATCGACATGACGTGCTTTAAAACCGCTCCGGTGTGTTGGCATGGAACAAGCCAAGGGATCAGCAAATCATCGGCCTATCCGGATGCATGGGACAAATTTAAGGAACGCCGGAACAATGATGATGGTGGCCGAATGAAGCGGGCGGTGCGGCGATGAACGGTGGCGTAGACTTGAGCAATTGCGACCGGGAGCCGATCCATCTCGTCGGGTCCATCCAACCGAGCGGATTCCTGATCGCGCTGTCGACGGATTGGATCGTCAAGCACGCCTCGTCCAACATCGGGGCGTGGCTGGGGGTGGAGGCCGATGCGCTGCTGGGGCTTCCCCTGACCGAGGTGATGGAGGAGGAGGCGCTGCACGCCCTCCGCGGGCGGCTCCAGCTCTCCCTGATCAACGGGTCGGTGGAGCGCGCCTTCCGGGTGAAGCTGTCGGCCAACGCGCTGCCGCTGGACATCGCAGTGCATCTGTCCGGCCAGTCGATCATCATCGAGGCGGAGCCGAGCGAGCCGGACAGCGAGCTGGACGTCGGTTCCATGGTCCGCGCCATGATCGGACGGCTCCAGCGCACCCCCGATTTCGACTCCTGCTGCCGCGAGGCGGCGCGGCAGCTGCGGTCTCTGACCGGCTTCGACCGGGTGATGATCTACCGGTTCGACCGCGACGGGGCGGGCGAGGTGATCGCGGAATCCGCGGTGCGCGGCATGCCCTCCTATCTGGGGCTGCGCTACCCGGCGTCGGACATCCCCAAGCAGGCCCGCGCGCTGTACGAGCGGAACTGGCTGCGCTGCATCGACGATGTGGACGCCCCGCCCGCGGTCGTCCTGCCGCCCGTCGGGCCGGAGGGCGAGGCGCTCGACCTGTCCATGAGCGTCCTGCGCAGCGTGTCGCCCATCCATTGCGAGTATCTGCGCAACATGGGCGTCGCCGCCTCGCTGTCGGTGTCGATCCTGCGCCGCGGCAAGCTGTGGGGTTTGTTCGCCTGCCACAACATGGTGCCGCGGCGCCTGTCGCTGGAGCGGCGCACGGCGGCCGAGCTGTACGGCCAGATGTTCTCCTTCCTGCTGGAAGGCGTCGAACGCGACCGCGAGGAGGCCTACGAGGCCAAGGCGCGCCTGCTCCACACCCGCATCATGGCGGTGATGGCCGACGGCGCCTCCTCCATGGAGAATCTGGAGCGGCTGCGCGGCGAGGTCGGCCACTACATCCGCAGCGATGGCTTCGCCATCGTGCTGGGCGGCCAGACCCTTGTGGACGGCAGCACCCCGACGCCGGAGGAGTTGCTCGGGCTCGTGCGCATGCTCAACCGCGCGCACGCCAGCCGCGTCTTTGCGACCAGCGAGATCGGGCAGGTTCACCAACCCGGCATGGACTTCGCCGAGCGCGCCGCCGGCATGCTGGCCATCCCGGTGTCGCGCAAGCCGCGCGACCACATCATCTTCTTCCGCAAGGAGTCGGTCCGCACCGTCACCTGGGCCGGCAACCCGAACAAGCCGGTGGAGGCTGGCCCCAACGGGCAGCGTCTGACCCCGCGCAAGAGCTTCGAGGCGTGGAAGGAGACGGTGCACGGCCAGTCCGAGCCCTGGACGGAGGCTGACCTGCGCATCGCCGACTCCCTGCGGATCACGCTGATGGAGGTGGTGCTGCGGCTGGCCGACCAGGCGGAGGAGGAGCGCCGGACGGCCCGCGAGCGGCAGGAGCTGCTGATCGCCGAACTGAACCACCGGGTCCGCAACATCCTCAGCCTCGTCCGCGCCCTGCTGGCCCAGAGCCGGGCCGGCGTCACCCGCGTCGAGGAATTCGCCGAGATCGTCGGCGGGCGCATCCAGGCGCTGGCACGGGCGCACGACCAATTGACGGCGGAGAACTGGAAGCCCTCCCCCCTGCGTCCCCTGATCGCGGCGGAGGTCGACGCCTATCTGGGCAACCGGGCGGAGCGGGTGGTCCTGTCCGGGCCGGAGGTGCTGCTGTCGCCCCCGGCCCTGTCGGTGATGGCGCTGATCATGCACGAGCTGGTGACCAACGCCGCCAAATACGGCGCCTTCGCCGACAGCGGCGGCCGGGTGAAGGTTCATTGGAGCCTGGACGACCAGGACGCGTTGGAACTCTGTTGGGAGGAAAGCGGCGGGCCGCCCGTGCAGGCGCCGACGCGCCAGGGCTTCGGCACCACCATCATCGAGCGTTCGATCCCGCACGAGTTGAAGGGCGAGGCGACGGTGACCTACGCCCTGGCCGGGCTGAAGGCGCGCTTCACCATTCCGGCCATCCATGTCAGCCTGGCGCCGGAACGCCCGGCGGTGATCGAAGCGGCGGTGACGCCCTGCGCGGCGGCGGATATTCCGCTGGGCGGGGCTGTGCTGCTTCTGGAAGACAACATGATCATCGCCATGAGCGCGGAGGACATGCTGCTGAAGCTGGGCGCCGAGCGGGTGGAGACGGTGGCGAGCGTCCGTCAGGCGCTGGTCGCCATCGCGGACGATCCGCCGGCCATGGCGCTTCTCGACGTCAATCTGGGAACCGAGACCTCCTTCCCGGTGGCGGAGCGGCTGCGCGAGCTGGGCATCCCCTTCCTGTTCGCCACCGGCTACGGCGAGTCCGCGATCTTCCCGGAGGAGTTCCGCGACGTACTGGTCCTGCGGAAGCCCTACGATTCCGAGCAGGTGCGGCGGGGGCTCCAGACGGTGCGGGGGATGTAGCCGGTCGGCGGGAGAGTCGGTCGTCGGGAAACTTGGCCCACTCCGGAACGTCACGCGGCGGTGCCGGTCTGGCGGGTCAGGGCCTCCTGGAGCAGGCGGGCGGTGACCGGCTTGAACATCAGGCCGATCCCGTGCCGCTCGGCCTCCTGCATCACGTCGGGGCCGGAATCGCCGGTCAGCAGGACGGCGGGAACCGGTGCCCCGGCCAGTTCGCGGATCTTCAGGATGGCCTCGGTGCCCACCTTGTGCTCGCGCAGGCGGTAATCGGCGACCATCACGTCGGGCCGCCGCCCCGCCGCCCGCAGCCGCTCCAGCGCCTCGTCGGTGGAGGAGGCGACGATGGTGTCGTAGCCCCAATCCTGGAAGATCGAGCGCAGCCCCATCAGGACGATGGCGTCGTCGTCGATCAGGACAGCCAGCCGCCCGCGCTCCGTTTCGCGGGGCGGGAGAACCGGAGCCGGGCTTTCCGCGGCGTCGCCGAGCGGCACGGAGATGCGGAACACCGACCCCTTGCCGAGTTCGGAGCGCACCTCCACCGGGTGGCCGAGCAGCGCCGACAGCTTCTGCACGATGGCGAGGCCGAGGCCGAGCCCTTGGTTGCGGTCCCGCTCGGGGTTGCCGACCTGATAGAACTCCTCGAAGATCCAGGACATCTGCTCGCCGGAGATGCCGATTCCGGTGTCGCGCACCTGGATGCCGACGTGGCCGTCCAGGGGGTGGCATTCCAGGCGGATCACCCCGCGCTCGGTGTAGCGGATGGCGTTCTCCACCAGATTGCGGACCATGCGCCCCAGCAGGTTGCGGTCGCTGCGCACGGTCAGGTCGTGGTGGTTCACCACCTGGAGATCCAGCCCCTTGGCGGCGGCGACCGGGGCGTAGGCGGACCCGATGTCGTCGAGCAGCGGCTTGACGGGAATATCCTCGATCCGCGGTTCGATCACCCCGGCGTCGAGCTGCGAGACGTCGAGCAGGCTGTCGAGCAGGCCCTTCAGCGTCTCCATCCCGCGCTCCAGCATCGCCAGGGCGTCGCGCCCGCGCGGGGAGTGGACGTGGCTGTGCAGCGCCTCGGCGAAGAAGAACATGGACTGCATGGGCTGGCGCAGATCATGGCTGGCGGCGGCCAGGAAGCGGCTCTTGGAGCGGTCGGCCTGCTCCGCCGCCTCGCGGGCCATGCGGCTGTCGTGCACGTCCACCGCGGTGCCGACCCAGGCGATGATCTGCCCGTTCTGGCGCATCGGGTTGATCCGGCAGACGTGCCAGCGGTAGACCCCGTCGTGGCGCTGCATGCGCACATCGAAGCCGTAGGGCTCGCCCGCGGCGATGCCGCGCTCGCGGCAGTCGAGCAGCCGGGGATAGTCGGCGGGGTGGATGTAGGACCAGCGCTCCCCCTGTTCCGGGCTGCGCCCGGTGTAGGAGCGCCAGGCGGCGTTGTAGTATTCCCGCGCCCCGTCCGGCCGGTTGATCCACATCATCACCGGGGTGTTTTCGACCAGCTCGCGGAAGCGGGTCTCGCTCCGCCGCAGGGCTTCCTCGCCGGCATTGCGCTCGGTGATGTCGGTCAGGGTGACGACGGCCAGCGTGATGCGGCAATCGGGATCGCGCACCGGCTCGGCATCGGCCAGACAGATGACGGGACCGGCAGGAGTGTCGCGGCGCAGCTCCTCCTGCCGCACCACCGCGCCGTCGCGCAGGGCGCGGACCAGCGGCAACTCCGAAGACCTTTCCGAACCGCTCCTGAAGGAGCGGGGATAGTCCTCGATGCGCTCGATCCGGCCGAGCGGCTGGCCGATCAGCCGTTCCGCCGCGCTGTTGTGCAGGATCACCCGTCCGGTGGGCGCCTCCGCCACCACCACGCCGGCGCGCAGATGCTCCAGCACCGCCTTCAGCAGCGACCGCTCCGTTTCGCGCTGGCGGGTCAGGCGCCCGATGGCCCAGGCGGTTCCGGTCAGGGTGAGCAGCAGGATGAGCAGGAAGGGGAACCACGACCACAGGGTGGCCACATCGACGGTGCGCAGCGCGGCGGCCCGGTCGATCCCCACGGCGATGGCGAGGCCGCTGCCGTTGGCGCCCGGCGGGGAATAGGCGGTGACGCGGGGCGTCCCGTCCAAACCCTCGGTCAGCGCCGTCGCCGTCTCCGCGCCGCTGAGCAACAGGCCGAGCCGCTCGGGAAGCGGCCGGCCGACGATTCCCTGGAGGTCCGGGACGCGGACGAGGACGGTGCCGCCGCGGTCGGCCAGAAGGACCGTCACATTCGGCGGCAGGGGCTTGCGCGCCTGATACTGGCGCAGCCAGTCGAGGTCGAGCAGGGCGGTGACGACCGCCGGCTGGGTTCCATCGCTTTGCCCGTCGCTCTCGCCGCCGCGTGCATAGGGCAGGGCGAAGGGCAGAACGCGGTGGCGCGGCCCCTCGGTGGCGACATATTCGCCCACCGAGAAGAGGCCGGTCGTCAGGGCCTGACGAATCTGCGGCTGGTCGGCGCTTCCGGTCCCGACGGTCCTTCGGTCGGTGGCGCACAGGACGGTCCCCGATCGGTCGGCGAAGCCCAGCGTCAGATAGCTGGGCAGGCGCTGGTGAAGCCGCTCCATCGTCTCCTGGCAGGCCGGACCGGCGATCTCCGCCTCCGCCAGCGTGACCAGGATGTGTTCGATGTCGTCGACGATCCGCTGCTGTTCGGTCTGGATCAGGTCGAGCAGACGCAACGCCTCCTGACCGAGTTCGGCCTCCCGTTCCGCCCGCAGCCGGGTGTGGGAATAGACCTCGAACCCGATCAGCGGGGCCAGAGTGAAGACGAGCAGCAGAAGCCAGCGAGCCATGGACACGATCGACCGTCCCGGCCCGGGGGCCGATGGGATGAAGGAAGCGATCGTGTGAACCCTAACATACCGTAGTATGTTGCAACGCCTGTCCTTCGGTCCTAACGCTTTCCTGCGCCCGGCTGCGCTTGCCTCAACCCAAGGTCAGTGCTCCGCAATGGGGCGGGCGCCCGCCAGGAAGAGGGCGACGGCCCGTCCGACGTAACGCTCCACCTCCTCCATGGAGAAGGATTGTTCCGGCAGGATCAGGCGGCGCAGCAGGATGTTGCCGGTGATCATGCCGATGAAGCCGCGGGCGGCCGCCTCCGGCTCCGCGACGGTCAGGGCACCGGCGGCGGTCTGCCGCGCCAGATAGTCGGCCAGCCGCCGCTGGGCGGTTTCCGGGCCGATGCGGAAGAAGGCTTCGGCGATGTCGGGGATGCGTCCGCCCTCCGAGACCAGCACGCGGACGATGGCCATGGTGCGGTCGTCGAACAGCGCCGCGACGAGGTGCAGGGCGAAGCGGGTCAGCCCGTCCTCCGGCGCTGCCCGCTCGTCGGCCTGGATGGCGGCCAGCCCGTCCTGGATGCGGGCGCTGTTCTCCTCCATCATCACGCGGAACAGCCCCTCCTTGTCGCCGAAATGCTCGTAGAGGGTGGCGCGCGACCCGCCGGCCCGGCCGATGATGTCAGTCAGCGTGGTCTTCTCGAAGCCCTTCTCGACGAACAGCGCCGCCGCCGCGTCGAGCAAGGCCTGCCGGCGCGCCCGACCGCGCGGGCCGACCGTGGATGCGTCCTTGTCCGTTGTCCTGTCCGTCAATTCCCTGGCGTTTCCCCGGTGCATCGGTTTTTCCACGGCCTTCCAAGCGAAAGTTCCGCACACTGTCGAAGGAGCTATGCCGGCTGCCAAGCTCTATTGCAATGGGGTCTGTCAGCCCGGTTTCCTAGCGGCAGTATCATTTATGATGGTTCCGCCTTGCGCATGGCATCGAAATGCATAGGGGTATTAAATATTCGCTTTGCAGAAATTCATTAAATGTTCACGCAAAATAAATCAGCATAAATAATATCGCGCATTTGTGATGCATGTCACAAAATGGATATTTTTCGTGAATCTTTTAGTGAAAATACTAATGTATTTTCGATCTTATCATGTGCCGTCACTACCGGGAATGCAAAGGTAATGAAGTTGCGTGAAGCCGCCCATCTATATGTAGTGGGTCGCCGTTTCGGTTGATGACGCCAGAACGACACGCTTTTCTGGCCTGAACAGCGATTGCTGAGGCGGGATCCGAAGCGAGAACCGG
>NZ_JBFUHT010000076.1:0-14324 GCF_056402275.1 Azospirillum sp. P4_B5 | reverse complement strand
CTGCCCGCACAAAAAGCCGAAGCCAAGGCCGCCTGCGCCGTCATCAATCGCATGACCAGCCTCGGCATGCCAACCTCCCGGAAGGTCGCCTGATCTCCATCGCCTCTGGGCGAAATCCGTCCGCAGACCGAGTTCTGCACCAAAGTCCAACGGCCTGCCACCGTTCTCGTGACAATGCCTTTGAAGCCTCAACACACATGAGCCAGCCGCAGCGCATCGAGCACTGCAGCATGAACATTCCGGCTTCCGGCTGCATCCCCGATTCGATGCAGCTCAAACCCTTCTTTGCGCATGGGTTGCGGCTTGCTCGCCAGCAGGGCGGGAATGTCGGTGACTCCGCGGTTGCCGGCGTGAGGCCGCAACCCTTCGAACAGGTCGTCCATGGGCACTGTCCCCATCTCGACGATGACCTGATCGACCTCGATCTCATGCAAGTTGTGCGTCAGCTCATCCAGCATCGACGCCACGAAACGATTGCCGGCGCGCGCTACCTTCATCAAACGATGCTCCAGATTGGGCCTGATCCCCATGCGGATGAACTCCTGCTTCCACCGGGTCCGCTCGGCATAGGTGAGTTCCTGTGCCAGGAACCCGTCGATGCTGAAGTAATGGATCTTCGAGCCGGACGTATGCGCCCGTTCGGCGGCAAGCGGGGCCGGATGGCGACCGGTTCCGTCGAAAATCAGCACTTCCGCCGCCGGCGGAATCTGGCGCCCGATGATGTCCCAGGAGGGAACCACCAAATCCGCCCCTTCGCCGAACTCCGTCTGAGGCAGTCCGCCCGTCGCCACGATGACCAGATCCGGCTCAAGCGCAAGCACGTCGGCTGCCTCCATGTAGGCGTTGTAGGACACGGTCACGCCCAGGCGCTCCAGTTCCGCCACCCGCCAGTCGACCAGCCCGATGATGTCGCGGCGCCACTTCCCTTCGGCCGCGATGCGCACCTGTCCGCCCGCCTCGGCACCCGCCTCGTACACCGACACGTCGTGGCCACGCTCCGCCAGCACGCGTGCCACTTCCAGCCCAGCCGGGCCGGCGCCGATGACGACAGCGCGCCGACGGGGACCTGTGGTGGGGCGGATGACATGCGGCAGGGCAAGCTCGCGTCCGGTCGCGGCGTTGTGCAGGCACTTGGGGCGGTAAGGCGATTGGCAGTGCGTCGCCCCGACGCAGGGTCGGATCAGATGTTCCTCGCCGCGCGCCAGCTTCGTCACCAAGTAGGGATCGGCGATCTGCACCCGCGTCATTCCGGCCATGTCCACCATCCCCTCGCTGACGGCATAGCGCGCGGTGGCGATGTCGGAAATGCGGGCAGCATGGAACACCGGAAGCCCGATCTCGCGCCGGAAGGTGCCGACGGCGGTTACCCATGGGGCGATGCGCGTGCCCATGCCGGGCATGTTCTCTTCGGCCAGGGCGCGCGCCGTGTCCATCGAGCCATAGATGGCGTTGAAGAAATCCACTGCCCCTTCCCGCTTGAGGATCTCGGCGGCGGCAATGCAGTCTTCCGCCTTCAGGGCGCCGTCGATCCCTTCGTCCACGACGAAACGCATGCCCACCAGGAAATCGTCGCCAACCGACTTGCGGATCGCTTCATGAACCATGAGGCCGAAGCGGATGCGGTTTTCCAGGCTGCCGCCGAAGCGGTCGGTGCGCAGGTTGGTCTTGGGCGAGAGGAACTGGCCGATCATATGACCGGCTGCGAGCGTCTCGATTCCGTCGAGGCCACCCTCCCAACAGCGGCGGGCGGCGGCGGCGTAGGCTTTCACCACGCGCTCGATGTCGTAGTCGTCCATCTCGCGCGGAATAGCGCGGTGCAGCGTCTCGCGCACAGCGGACGGCCCGATGGCCGGCAGCCAGTCCTGGGCGTAGGGGTCGGCGCGCCGCCCGAGGTGGGTGATCTGGCACATGAGTGCCGCTCCCTCGGCGTGCATGGCCTCGGAGAAGCGCTGCAGGTGAGGGATGATCGCGTCGGAGCCGACGTTGAGCTGGCGGAAGATGTTGGGGCTGTCGCGGTCGACGTTGGACGACCCGCCGAACATGGACAGCGCGATGCCGCCGCGGGCCTTCTCCGCGTGGTAGGCCCGGTAGGCCTCCGTGGGCATCCCTCCCTCTTCCAGGCCGCAGGCGTGGCTGGTGCTCATGATGCGGTTACGGAAGACCGTCTTCTTGATGGTCAGCGTTTGGAGCAGAGGGTCGTGCGTCGTGGTCGTGATGGCTTGGTCGGGCATGTCTTGTGACACTCAATGTGGGCGCAGGAGGCCCCGGTTCCGTTGCTTTGTGAGCCCGGACGCCGCCGCTCTGCGCGGGAATGTTGATCGGCGGTTCCCTTGGCTTACTGCCGCGACTCTGTTGGCTTTGGCGGAGAAAAGCGCCGCGCCTGGAGTGCGAGGAAGGCATCCACCTCCCGCGCCTTGTCCTCTTCCGACCAGCCGAGCGGAGCGGCGATCACATCGGCCACCGCAGCCGCTTCCTCGCGGCTGAGCAGCCCCTGCCAGACCAGGCCGGTGCGTTGCACGAGCACGCCGTAGAGGTCGCGGGCATGTTCACGCGTCACAGCGTCCAGAAGCGCCTGCCTTGGCACACCGCCGCGGCTGGTCAGGACGGGATCCGTGCCGACCGCCGAAGGCCTGACCGGGGACTGCGCATTCACCGGCTTGCGGCTGCCGAGCCGTCCTTGAACCATGTCCACAATCTCGCGGCCGGCGCTGCGGTGGCTCATGACGGGGCCGGCGGTCATGGCGAAGACGTTCGGCATGCCGCGGCTTTCCAGGTCGTGCAGAATGCGCTCGCGGGCGCCCATCGGGCGCTGCGGGTCCCATGTCAGCGGCCGCACGCCCGCCCAGGTTTGGTGCACGTCGGCACGCGTCAATCTCAGGCCCGGCAGCAGATGGTTGGCTTCGGCCAAGAGGAAGTCGATGTCCTCCTGATCAGCCGCCACGTCGGTCGCATCGCCCTCGAAGGGGGTTTCGGTCGGGCCGAAGTAGAAAAACTGGTCGCCGAGTGGCAGGCAGTAAAAGGGATGGCCGCCGCGATGCATGGTCGCGATGCCGTGGTCACGATAGCGTTCCGGCAGACGGACGACGATGTGGGCGCCCTTGGTTCCCCGCACCAGGCGGCCGGGAATATTGCCCGCCGACTCCATCCAGGTACCCGCCATGTTGATCACGGTCCGCGCCCGGACATGGCGCTGACCCTGCGATGCTTCCAGCGCGATCCGCCACGTGCCGTCCGGCTGCCGGTCGCCGATGCGCGCCGCTGTGAAAAGCTCCATAGTCGCGCCGTGGGCTTTCGCATCCAGGGCCGCGTCGAGGCACAGGCGCTCCGGATGGACGAACAGGTACTCGCGGAATGCCGCCATCGCTTGCAGGCGATTGAGATCGCGCAGGTCCTGCGCTATGGGATGCCTGCGCGCCTCGGCCGCGCCAAGGATGCGGGCGTCGAGGGACGGACCTTTGGTGTGCAGCGCCTGCAGGAGACGCAAACCCGCGGAGAGGTGCCAGCGCCGGACGGGGCTGTCCGGCCAAACGGGAAAGCAGAGGGTGATCGGCCGCGTCGCCACCCGGTCGTCCTGCGCAAGGTCCGCCCGGGCTTCCATGGCCGCCCTCGCCATGGCCAGCGCCGAGACGAAGCGCCGTGGATGCAAGGCGAAATCGCGCACCGGGTTGGGCGTTTCGAAGTAGCGCAGGCCGCAGTGCAGCATCCGGGAGGATCGCCCGCTTGCACCGCCCGCAAAGTCGCCCTTCTCGCACAGCAGCACGGAGTATCCCGCCCGGCTCAGTTCCAGAGCCGCCGCCGTGCCATTGATGCCGCCGCCGATGATCACGGAGTCGTACAGTGGCTTATCGCCTGGCAGATCCGGCTGTCTGATCTGTGTGCCGGCCACTGTGGTCTGTACCATCGCCTCTGACCTATGTCTGAAATGGAGCGTCGGGGGCCATTAGGCGGCAGCGGAGGGTTTGCGCAAAATGAGAAGAACTCCCTTCGTTATGCGTAAACCGCATAATCACGCTTTGTCAAAAAGCCCCCCCAGCAGGAGGTCGCGCTCCTCCTTTGCATAGTCGATGAGCGCGCTCGCGAGCGGCGTCGGCGGGCGCGTGTCGGGCAGCAGCAGGGCGACGCGGCACGGGATATCCGGCACAAAGGGCAGCACGCGCAGGCCGTTGCCTTTCTGCGCCGCAGCGGTGAAGGGATCCACAATTCCAACGCCGAGCCCGCGCCTGACCATAGCGCAGATGGATGAGGAGAAGGTGGTGGTGCAGATCGGTCGCGACCGCACCCCCGCGCTCTGCATCACCTCCTCCAGCATCCGGTTCACGGCGGTGAAGGGAGACCATGACAGCAGGGGAAACTCCCCCAGGTCGCGCGCGCGGATCGCGTCGCGGTCGGCCAGCGGATGATCGGCGTGAACGGCGGCAACGTAGGGAACCTCGCTGAACAGTTCCGTGCGGAATCCGGACCGTTTGAAGGGCGTCTCCGCCAAACCGAAATCCACCTGCTGCGTCGCCGCCCAATCCTCGACATTGGCCGACATGCGGACGTTCAGGGTGACGCGCGTGCGCGGATGGCTGGCGTGGAAGCGGCTTATGACCTGCGGCATGAAGTCGATGCCAAGCGCCGGCATGACGGAGCAGGACACCTCGCCCTCGTCGCCTTCCTGAAGGCGGCGGGCGAAATCCTGCAGGGAGGACAGCGAGACGAAGGCGCGTTCCACCTCGTCCAGCAGATGATGCGCCGCGGCGGTCGGCGATACCCGGCCTTTGCGGCGGACGAACAAGGTCAGGCCAATCTCGTACTCCAGGCGGTCCATCATGCGGCTTACCGCCGGCTGGCTGCGCCCGAGGATTTCCGCCGCGCCGCTTACGGTTCCAGTCTGCATAATCGCCCGAAAGGCTTCGAAGAGACTGAGATTCATGGATTTTCCTGGTTCTCCGCCGAGCGTGTCGCGGTTGCGCGGCGCGGAACGCCGAGCCCTCTCATACCGGCGGCGCTTGAACGCTTCCATTGAGCGCCGCCGGTGAAACCCGGCAGATCAATGCGCCCTACAGATCAATGCGATAGCATTGATTGAGAGGGTGATACGGACGGCGCCTTCAGGCGCCGTCCGTATCACCTGATCCCCCATTCCTTTCGGATCGTTTGAAGCATTCCGAGGAATTCGCGTCCGACCCGGGAGAGCGGACGGTGGGCGGGGTGGAGGACGCCCACACGGAAGGGGATGTTCGGTTCGAACGGCCGCACCTCGATCCCGCGGCCTTGGAAATCCCGCGCCGTGAAGGGATCGATCAGCCCGACGCCGAGCCCTTGGGCGATCATGCCCGCGATGACCCCGGAGTTCTGGGCGTCGTAATATTGCTCGCGGGACACGTTGGCCATCAGGAATTGCTGGTCGATGGCGTGCCGGGCCGCCGTGTTGCTGCTGAGCGAGATGAAGGGCACGCCCGCCAGATCCGTCACCGACACCTGCGGCAAGGCCGCCAACGGGTGTCCGTTCGGCATGGCGAGGACGTAGGGCGTGCAACAGAACTCCGCGGCGTCGATGCCGCTGCGGACAAAGGGGAACTCGCCCAGGCCGAAGTCAACGTGATGGGCCGAGACCAGCTCCTCGATCTTCGTGGACGGGAAAACCAGCGCCGAAATGCGAGCCTGGGGGTGCTGCGTGGCGAAGCGCGCGATGACCGTCGGCAGAAACGCGTGCGCCAGAGCCGGCATGGCCGCGACGGTGAGGCTGCCCATGCGGGCCGCCTGAATGTCGCGCGCGATCTCCGAGATTTTGTCGACGGAGACGAACGTCCGCTCAACCTCTTCGAAAAAGATGTCGGCCTCGGGCGTCGGGACGAGGCGGCCGTTCTTGCGGTCGAACAGCTCGAAGCGCAGCGAGCGTTCGAGCTGTTCGATCAGGCGCGAGATCGCCGGCTGGGAAATGCCGAGGATCGCCGCCGCCCCATTCGTGGTGCGGGCGAGCATGAAGGCCCGGAACGCCTCAAGCTGGCGAACGCTCAACCGCACCTGGCCATAGCCGATGTCGCGGGCGCTGCCGCCCTTCGGTGTCTTCTCGGCATCCATCACGATTTTGGCCTCCCACCAGCACGGGCGCGTTCATTCGCTGCGACGCCAGGCGTCGGCCAATGAGAATTTGGTCGCCGCCCCGCCATCCACGATCAAGGTCTGGCCGTTAAAGCCGCTGGACCGTTCGCTGGCAAGGAAACATATCGCCTCGGCGACCTCTTCCGGCTGGACCATCCGTCCCATGGGATGGGCCTTGAGCACGTTCGCCAGCACCTCCGGCGTTTGTGCGCTGCCGTGAACCATCTCGATGGACCGCCGGAGAAACTCCGTGTCGACATAGCCCGGAGCCACCGCGTTGGTCCGAATGCCCTGGCCACCGTGGTCGACCGCCAGCCCGCGGACGAGCGCCGTCAATCCGGACTTCGCCGTCAGATAGGCCAAACGGTCGCACGGCGTGGTGAAGGCCCAGATGGTCGAGACGAACACCAGGGAGCCTCCACCGCTGGAGATCATCACCGGCAAGGCTCTTTTCGCGGCAAGGAACGGTGCGCGCAGGTTGAGCCGGAAACAGGCATCCCAGTCTTCGCTGGTGAGTTCGAGCGCGTTGCCGGGATAGGCCCGGCCCGCGGCGAAGACGAGCGTGTCGATGCGGCCGTATCTTTGGGCGGCCGTATCGATGAAGCCGTTCAGAGCCACTTCGTCCGAGACGTCGCAGACGGCCCCGTCGATCCGCAGATCCGCCAGGCGCCCCTCCTCGCACAGGGCGTCGACGTCCCTTTGGTTCCGACTGCAGGCGAAGACATCGAACCCCTTCTGAGCCAAAGCCAGGGATGCGGCCCGTCCCATGCCTTTCGTGCCGCCAACCACCACGGCAACAGATGGGGGTGCGCCGTCCTTGGTTCTCATCGTATGTCCTTTCTCGCCGCTGACGGCAAGTCCGCTGCTGGAGTGGGTCGCCGGGCAGGGTCCCTAGACGGGATTGAAGCACCGGAATTCGTGGTCGCCGCCGACCGCGGTCACCTCGGGCCGCAGGTCGTGGCATTTGGGAAGCGCGCGCGGACAGCGATTGGCAAAATTGCAGCCCTTCGCACTCCGCTTGGCCTCGTCCTCCGCCGGGGCCTGGCCCTTTCGCGCGTTCATCAGCATGGTCGTGTACGGATGGCGCGGGCTTTCCATGACCTGGTCGACCGGGCCGAGTTCGACGATCCGGCCGAAATACATCACCGCAACGCGGTCGGCGAGAAACTGCGCGACGCCGAGATCGTGCGTGATGAAGACGAACGCGATCTTTTCCGAACGGTTCAGGGATTTGATCAGATTGAGGATCTGGGCGCGCACGGAGACGTCGAGCTTCGACACCGCCTCGTCGGCGACGATCAGGCGCGGCGACAGGGCCAGCGCGCGCGCGATGGCGGCGCGCTGCAACTGGCCGCCGGACATCTCATGCGGGTAGCGATGGGCAAAGCTTGCGTTGAGGCCAACCCGGTTCAGCAGCTCGGCGACCCGTTCGACAATGGTCTCCTCGGACAGTTTCAGATGCAGGCGCAGCGGCAGCGCGATCGAGGACCCGACGGTGAAGCGCGGGTTGAACGAAGACAGAGGGTCCTGGAACACCATCTGGAGATCGTGCGCGTCCTGGCGGCGCGGCGCCGCGCCCTTCGGGGGCTCGACCTCGATGTTCCCGGAGGTCAGCGGGTGGAGACCGAGCATCGCCTTGCCAAGCGTGGTCTTGCCCGAGCCGGATTCCCCGAGAAGCGCGATGATTTCCCCTTCGTTCACGTCGAGCGAAATGTCGTCGAGGACGCGGAGGTCGCGCTTGGCACCCCAGGCCTTGCCGATCTTGAACTCGAGAACGGCGTCGCGAACGCGGACGAGCGGCGAGGCGCCGACCGGCATCGCGTCGGTCACGTTATGCAGCATGATTGAAACACCTTACGCTGTGACCAGGCTCCACCGTGCGCTCGGTCGGCTCGGCGGTCGTGCAACGGTCGGTCACGTTGGGGCAGCGCGCCGAGAAGGCGCACCGCTTCGCCCAACTCGTGGCGCCTGGCTCGCCCTTGATCTCATAGAGCGTCGCATCGCGCTTCTCCAGGGAGCGCGCGGTCGCCAGCAGACCCGCCGTGTAGGGATGCGCCGGCCGCTCCAGGATTTGTTCCGTCGGGCCGATTTCGACGATGCGGCCGCTGTACATGACCGCAACCCGGTCGCACAGATGCCGCGCGACGGTCAGGTCGTGCGTGACGAACAGGACACCCGTGTCATGCTGCCGCTGCTGGCTCCGGATGAGTTCCAGGATCTGGCGTTCCACGAGATTGTCGAGATTGGTCGTGGGCTCGTCGGCGATCACCAGTTTCGGGTTCAATCCGAACACCATCGCGATCAGCACACGCTGCAGCATCCCGCCGGACAGCTGGTGCGGATAGGACGCCATGGTGCGTTCCGGCTCCCGGATGTTGACCTGCTTCAGGAGGTCGGCGGCCACCTCTTTCAGATTCCCAGACGAACCATCGGAATGCCGGTCCAGCGCCTTCACGAGATGCCAGCCGATGGTCTTCGCGGGATTGAACGAGCCCACGGGGTCCTGGAAGATCATCGCCAGGTCGGCGCCGCGAAGGCGTTGCATCTCCTTGGCGCCGATCCCAGCCAGCGACCGGCCGTTGTAGGTCAGCTCCGCCGCCTCCACATGGCCGTTGTCGGGCAGGAGTTGAAGAACGCTGAGTCCCGTTACCGTCTTCCCCGATCCGGACTCGCCGATGAGGCCCAGCACCTCGCCCTTGTTCAGATCGAAGGAGACGCCTTTGACCACCTCGGTTTTCCGATCGCCCGAGCCGAAGGAGGTTCTCAGGTCACGCACGCGCAGAAGAGGAGTCGGCGTCACGACAGACGCTCCTTCAGTTTGGGATCAGTCAGGTCCCTCAGCCCATCGCCCAGGAGATTCAGGCCGAGAAGGGCGATCGAAATGGCAAGGCCCGTCATGGTGAGCACCCAGGGGGCGGTGTTGAAGTATTCGCGCCCATCCGACATCACGAGGCCGAGGGACGGCGCCGGCGGCTGAACACCCAGGCCCAGGAAGCTGACGCCCGCCTCGATGACGATGCCGAAGGCGACGCCGATCGTTGCCTGCACTAGGAGCGGGGACAGGGCGTTGGGCAGCAGCTCGCGCAGCAGGATCGAATGGGTGGGCTGGCCGAACAGCTTCGCCGCCTGCACCCACGGCTCCTGCACGATGAGCTGCGCGAGATTGCGCGCGAGCCTGACGAAGATCGGCAGGTAGATCAACGCGATCGCCAGCGCGACGTTGAAGACGCCATAGCCCAGGACCACCATCAGGAAGAGCGCCAGGACAAAGCTGGGAAACGAGAACAGCAGGTCGGACGCCTGCATCAGCACGTTGCTGACGAACCCCGGCCGGTAGGCGATGAACAGGCCGATCATCGACCCCAGAACGGCGGCGATGCCCACGCCCGAGATGGAAATCAGAAGGGACAGCCTGGCTCCGTAAAGGACCCGCGTCAGGACGTCTCGTCCCATCGTGTCGGTGCCGAACGGATGGGCGAGGCTGGGCGGCGCCAGCATGGCCATGACGTCCATGGCGTCCCCGTCATAGGGGGAGATCATCGGCCCGAAGATGACGGCGAACGCGACCAGGGCCGAAATGATCGCCCCGGTCAATGCCGTCTTATTTGCGGCAAGCCGCTTCAGCACAGGGATCATCGCATCCTCGGGTTCAGCATGGTGCAGATCAGGTCGACGACGATGTTCACGAGCAGGACGATCAGCAGGAACGTCAGGGCGCAGGCCTGGACGATCGGATAGTCCCGCCCGAAGGCCGCGTCGATCATCAGGGATCCCACGCCGTTGATGCCGAAAATGCGCTCGATGACCACCGTGCCGCCGAGCAGGTAGCGGACCTGAAGGCCGATGACGGTGACGAAGGGAATCAGCGCGTTGCGCAGGACGTGGTGCAGGAAGATGAAGCTTTGGCCGTGCCCCATCGACCGGGCGACACGCACGTGATCGCGGTGCGCGTTGTCGATCAGCGCCGAGCGCAGGATTCGCGTGAAGGAGGCCGCCATCGGCGCCGCGATGGCAAGGGCCGGCAGGAATCCGCTGAGAAGCGCGTCCCCCATTGATTCCAGCGGCGAGACGAAGCCATAGGCCGGAAACCAGCCCAGGCCGAGCGCAAAGGCGTAGATGAGCACATAGCCGATCCAGAAATCCGGCATGGAGATGCCGGCCGCCGCGATCGACGTTGCGACGGTGTCGATGATCCCCCCGCGATTGAGCGCCGCCGCGGTGCCGGCGACGAGGGAAATCAGCACCGCCAGGATGATGGCGTAGACACCGATGAAGAGCGTGTTGGGCAGGCGATCGGCGAACAGCGTGTACACGTCCGTTCCTGAAGCGATCGATAGCGACTGTCCGAAATCGCCCTGCAGGGCGTTCAGGACCCACAGCCCGAACTGAACAAGCAGAGGCTCGTCAAGATTCCACCGCGCGCGAAAGGCCGCGATGGTTTCCGTGGAGGCCCCTTCGCCAAGGGCGGTCAAAGCCGGATCCCCGGGGGCGGCGCGCATGGCGAAAAACACCACCGCCGCCCCCATTAGGGCCAGCATCATCACCCCGGTGCTTCGCGTCGCGACATGGCGTAGGAGTGTGAATGCCATGTCAACCTCAGCCGAGCTGAAGCTTGGCGAACTGGTCGCCGTAGTTCGAGTAGGGCAGCTGCGTGAAGCCCTTCAGGCCCGGCACCGACAGGTTGTGCACGTTGGAGTTGA
This sequence comes from Azospirillum sp. P4_B5, assembly GCF_056402275.1. Taxonomy (NCBI): domain Bacteria; kingdom Pseudomonadati; phylum Pseudomonadota; class Alphaproteobacteria; order Rhodospirillales; family Azospirillaceae; genus Azospirillum; species Azospirillum sp. P4_B5. Next base: position 3,537 of record NZ_JBFUHT010000076.1, on the reverse strand, counting down.
AGCACGGAATCAGCGGCATGTCTTCCAACATCAGGAGTTCTGCTTCGCGATACACATCGCGCCGGACCGCCGGATCGACCTCGCTGCGGCCCGTCTCGAGCAGAGCCTCGAACGCCGGGTTGTTGTAGCCGTGGAAGTTGCGCGACCCATCCTTGCCGAGCAGATCGCCCAGATATTCGTCGGCGTCGATGAAACCCAGCCAACCCCAGACCGCGGCCTGGTAGTCGCCAGACCGCAGCCGGCTGAAGACGGCGTTGCTCTCTCCCGCCTCGATCTGGATCTTCGTGCCGAGAACCTGATTGACCTGGATGACGAAGAATTCGCCGATCTTCCGCCACCAGGTCGGGCCCCAGATCAGGAGCTTGACCTCGGTGTCGGCCGGGTACTTCGACTTGGCAAGCTCGGCCTTCGCCGCGGCCGGGTTGAACGTCAGCAGCGGCGACAGCGGCTGGCCGGGCTTGGCGATGGCCGGCGGCAGCAGGCCGGTGGCCGGGCTGCCCTCGCCGAAGACCACGGAGCGCACCATCGCCTGGCGATCGAACGCCATGGAGAGGGCACGGCGGAAATGCGGATCGTCGAACGGCGCCTTGCGGCCGTTCAGGCCGATGTAGCGAACGTTCAGGCCGGTCTGCTTGTAGACCTTGATCTTCGGATCCTTGACGAGATTGGGGATGGACGCGAACGGCGCCGTCGAGGTCAGGTCGATCTGCCCACCCTGCAAAGCCGTCAGCCCGCTGGATTCCTCGCCGATCAAGGGCATCGACACGGTCTGGATTTTCGGCGCGCCGTCGAAATAGTCCGGGAACGCCTCCAGCTTGACGCCGCTTCCGGTCTTCCATTCCTTGAGCACATAGGCGCCAGTGCCGACCGGATTGAGGTCGAACTTGTCGCCCAGCGCCTCGACCGCCTTCCGCGACACGATCTGCGCCCCCGTGCGCGTGTTGGCCAAATAGGTCAGAAGCGGTGCGAAAGGCGCCTTCGTGAGGATCCGAACCGTGTGGGCGTCCGGCGTTTCAATCGTCTTGATGGACGAAAGCTTGGCGCGATTCGGAGACGCCGTCTTCTCATCCAACACGCGCTCAAGCGAGAACTTCACGTCGTCTGAGGTCAGTTCGCTTCGGTCGTGGAATTTCACGCCCTTCCGAAGCTTGAATTCAAGCGTGGTGGGATCGACAAAAGAATAGCTTTCGGCGAGATCCGGGACGATCTCCATGTTTTCGTTGAATTTGACGAGCGCGTTGAACACGGCCCAGACAACATAACTTTCAGGAAGCTGCGTGACCTTGGCTGGATCGAATGTGTTGATGACCGTGTAGCCGGTGATCGCCGCGCGAAGCAGAGAGGCCGATGACTGCGACGTCGTTGACTGAGCCAGCGCGCGGAAGCTCATGGGTAGAGTGGCGGTCGCGGCAACCAAGGCCAGGGCCTGCCGACGATTGAAAGTCGTCGAATTCATTCTACTCTCCTCTGTTCCTAATGATCTTGATTGTTGTTCAACTGCACCGGAGCGGTCAATGAAGTCTTAGGCTATTCGATCTCGCAGACCTAAATTCCGCTTGCATCCACACAAAAACAGTTCGCCTTCCTGTTTTTTTCTTATGGTGACAGGTTGTGTTCTGTTGCAAGCACGGATGCGGTGCGTTCAGGTTGCTCGCCGCTCAACGAATCAAGCGGTGTTCGCACGGGCGTTCTCTTCAAGGCATTCATTCAGCCGCTGCATCAGCGCGTGAGCCGAGGGTTCGCGCTCGACGTTGAAGATCCGGCCAACGAAATCGGCCGCGCCGTTCCCGGCTTGGCCGAGGAATTTCTCGGTGAGATCGGCATCGCTCAGTCGGGAGTGTTCCGACCACGGGTCGCCAAGGGCGAAATCGTCTTCGTCGCGGAATTCACCCCTCACCGTCCGGACAAGCACACCGCCCGGCATGGTGCGGATCTGGTTGGCCTCCATCGTCCTGGCGAAATCGTTGCCTCGTTCATGCGCGACGATACGGACCTTTTCCGCGATGCTCAGAGTGTCCGGATGGGTGACGTTCCCGGCGTCCAGCCATTCCGGCCCGGCCGGAACGCCACGGATGAGCATGGCGACCATATGGGGATAGCTGAAACTGCGGCTGGCGAAGGTGCGTGGCAGAGGCTTGGTGAATCGGGCCGACGCCGCCATCGGGCCGGTCTCGATTACGACTTCCTCGATTTCGCCCGGCGCGATGTTCTCCCGCCGGACAATGCGAGCGAGCGACGTCAGAGGATAGTGAGTGAAGCGGCACGTCGGCCAGGGCTTGTACGTGACGTGCGAAATCAGCCAGTGCTCTCCAAGGCCGGCCGTCAGACTCCCTTCGTCGAAGCTCTGCACTCCGCACATCCGGGCGAGGCCGTAGGGACCATCGAGCGCATCGGTGAAGCCCGTCGAACCGGCCTCGACGGAAAGCACCGCGAAGACCCCCGCGACGGCGCACCATCCGGCATCGCAATATTTGCAGTTGGGCAGGTCGACCGCATTGGACCACAGCGCTCCCGCGGGCAGGGGGCTGTTCGAAACGGCCAGACCGATCGCCTGGGCAAACTGGTGTTCGTCCAGTAGCGCGATGGCGGCGGCAGCCCCCATGGCGGCAAGCACAACCGGTGCGGCGACGCCCCAAACCTTTGAAAAGCCTTTGACCTGGCCGTTGACCACCTCGGTCATCGGGCCGATGTAGGTCGCGATCCGCGCGCCCAGTTCGTAGCCCACGATGACGGCGCGCAGAACATCGGCGCCCGAGGCGCCACGCTCCTCGCCCATCGCCAGAGCGGCCGCCACCGCGGCCACGCCGAAGTGAACACCGACCGGGAAGGTTTCGTCGAAATCAAGCGCGTTGGCGATGCGTGCGTTGCCGTAGACCGCGGAAACCAGCGTGGTGTTTCCCTGTCCGATGAGCGTGCTGCCCCCCGACGCCAAGCGCTGCCCGAGCAGGAGCGCCAGTTTGTCGGATGTCGGCGCGATCTCGCAGGCCCGCCCACCGGCAAGGCAACCCAACGTATCGAGAAGGATGCGCCTGGCCTCATGACGCACGTCATGCGGCGCATCCTTGAGTTGGAACTTCGAAAAGAAGCGTGAGACCGCTGCGGTTGTGGTCGGCATCGTTCGTTCCATGGGAAATGTATGTGAACGATAATCAGGGATGCGCATAAAATCAAATGCGCTTCTATAGATTTCGTATGCGTTTATGTTATATAGTCAGTCTTAGTTGTGAGATCGGCGGAACTGGACGTTGGTTCTTTGATTGCGGGCACCGGAGGCAAGTGAGATGGTCCCCGTTTCCCTGGACAGTTCGCTAAGCTTGGTTCGCCCAGGAAGAAGGACGGACCCGATGGCGGGAAAACTGAACCGCGGCCCGGATTTGAGACACCCGGCTGGACTTTGGTGCAGAACTCGGTCTGCGGACGGATTTCGCCCAGAGGCGATGGAGATCAGGCGACCTTCCGGGAGGTTGGCATGCCGAGGCTGGTCATGCGATTGATGACGGCGCAGGCGGCCTTGGCTTCGGCTTTTTGTGCGGGCAG
>NZ_JBFUHT010000075.1:0-21611 GCF_056402275.1 Azospirillum sp. P4_B5 | reverse complement strand
CCCCCGCGGCGGTGCCCGCYGGGTTGGCCGCGGCCACCGCCGCGCTGCTCTGGCCGCAGGCGGCGGAGGCGCGGGCCGGCGGAGGCCGAAGCTCCAGCGGGGGATACAGCCGCCCGTCCGTACGCACCCCGTCCTTCTCCACCCGTTCCGCCCCGTCGCGCGCGCCGTCCACCGGCAGCGGCGGCTACAGCCGTCCCCAAAGCGGGCCGTCCTACGGCTCTCCCGGCGGGGCGCCGTCCGGCGGCGGCGATCTGGGCGTGTCGCGGCGGTCGAGCGGCGAGGCGCTGGACCGCTACCGGGCGCAGCAGCAACAGCAGCAACAGCGGGAACGCACCCCGCCGGTCGCCGCGCCGCCTCCCCGTTCCGGGTCCGGGTCCGCTTCCGGGGCCGGCTGGGGAGGGGGCTGGCAGGGCGGCGGTGGCTCCGGCGCGGGCTGGGGGCAGCGCCGCACCGGCGGCTATGGGCCGGGCGGCTGGTATGGCGGCTGGCGCCCGCCGGGCTGGGCCTATGGCAGCCGTCCCAGCTTCGGCCTGTGGAACGGGCTGTTCCTGTGGTTCCTGCTCGATAACCTGTCGCGTCCCGGCTACGCCGACTGGTTCCACAACCACCAGGGCGACCCCGGCTACGCGGAATGGCGCGCGGAGGCGGAGCGGCGCGCGCAGGACGACCCCGACCTGCGCCGGCGCCTGGACGATCTCGACACCCGCCTCCGCACGCAGGAGGACCGCCCGCGCGACCCCGGCTACCTGCCGCCGGACATCCCGCGCGACGTCGCGCAGGCCGCGCCGGAGACGCCGTCGTCCCCGGGTGAGTCCAATGGGGACTCCGGGGGTGGCATGGGCACCCTGCTCCTTCTGATTCTGCTCGTCGGGGGGATGGTGGTGGCCGTGACCGTCCTGCGCCGCCGCTCGTCGGGCTCCCGAACCGGAGGTTCCGCCATGAGCCGTTCGCCCTGGAGCACCGCCGCCAGCACCGCCGCCGGCATCGTCAAGGCCAAGGCCTCCGGCGCGTCCTACGAACCGTCGCTGTTCCGCGTGGGCATGACGCTGACCCCCGATCCCACGCCTTTCCTGCTGGGCGGCGGTGCGATCAAGGCCGCGGCGCCGGAGGGCGCCGGCTCGATGGTCAGCGTGGCGGCCGTCGGCACGCTGACGGGCGGCGGCGTGACGCTGCACCGGCTGTATCTTCCGGGCGGGAGCGGCTTCTACCAGCTTCATCTGGGGGCCGGGGGCGCACCGGACGAGTGCCGCTGGTTCTCCGTGCTGGACGAGGTGCATCCCACCGACAACGAGGAATGGGGCTTCTGGCTGGACCCGGCCGACGGGATGATCGGCTATCCGCAGTTCCAGACCAAGGACGGCAAGCTGTACGGGCGGCTGTGGTCGCCCGGCGCGTCCCGCATCGCCCCCATCACCTTCGACGAGACGCTGACCGACCATCGCGGCAGCCGCACCCGCCGCCTGACCGCCATGCTCTACGCGGCTCCCACCGGCGCCGCGGACCCCGCGCCCCGCACCGAGTATGTGCTGGTCGCGGCGGTGGAGGACGGCGGCGAGGCGTGGGTGGAGGTCCGCGCCGGCATCGACGTCAACCCCGCCTCGCTATCCCTCGCCTGAGGCCCTTTCCCACGTTTCCCGCCCGATCCCGCCAGCCCGTATGGAAGACACCATGGACACCAGCGTCGCGCAAATCCTGCAGGGCCTCGAATCCGGCCTGCCGCTGCTGCTTCTGCATTTCGGAGCGACCCTGGCTCTGTTCCTGATCGGGGTGGCCGTCTACATCGCGGTGACGCCGCTGCACGAGCGCGAGCTGCTGGCCAGCGGCAACCAGGCCGCCGGCGTGGTGCTGGGCGGCACGATGGTGGCGCTGGCGATTCCGCTGGCGGCGACGCTGGTGACCAGCCTCGTCCTGGTGGACATCCTGATCTGGGGGACGGTTGCGCTGGTGCTGCAGTTGATTACCTTCCTGATCGCCATCTGGCTGTTCCGCGACCTGCGCCCGATGATCGAATCCGGCAACGTCGCGGCGGGCACGGCGCTGGCCGGCCTCCAGATCGCCGTCGCGCTGCTGAACGCCGGAGCCATGGCGGGGTGAAGACCCGCCGAAACAGAGAGGAACCGCAACCATGATCTCGTTCATCCGCAACCTCGTCGGGGTGAAGACCGATCAGGCCGTCCAGTCGGCGGTGGAAGCCCTGGTGCGCTGGGACCCGAAGGCCGCGACGGAGGCCGAACTGCGCACGATGGAAGAGCATCTGGACAGTCTCGGCCTTCAAGTCGCGCAGGCCCGCGCCGCCTTTGAGAAGGAGCAGAAGGAGGCCGACGCCATCCTTCAACTCTCCCGCCAGCGCATGGCCGCCGCCGAGCATCTGCAAGGCCACGCGGAGGCGGAAACCGACGCCGGTCGCAAGGCCCAGCTCGAAAAGAGCCTGGAAACGCTGGTGGGGATGCTTGAGCAGATGGCTCCGGACATCGATCGGGAGGAGCAGGACGCCGTGGACGCGCGCGAGTTCCTGACGATGCTGGAAACGACCTATGCCGAGGCTGGAGGCAAGCTGAAGGCCGCCCGCAGCGCGTTGCAGCGGGCCGAACGAGACATGGGCCGCGCCGCCCAGCAGCGCGACACGGCCGAGCAGCGGGCGGAGGCGGCCCGGCAGGCGGCGGGGCTGAGCGGCGCGACCTCCAGCCTCGGCACGGCGTTGAAGGCGATGCAGGATGCGGCGGCCCGCGATCTTGCCCAGGCGGAGGCGTCCAGCGCCAAGGCCCGCCTGCTGAAGCCGTCCAAACCGGAGGAGGACGATCCCAACATCAAGGCGGCGCTCGATGCCGCCACCGGAGCGAAGCCGGCGCCCAGCACCCTGTCCGACCGTCTGGCCTCCCTGAAAAGCCGGCATTGAGGAATGAATAGAATCATCCTATCGGTGGGATAGGATGATCCATATCGATCCTATCGAAGTTCTCCGCCATGCTGCGAGCAGTGAAAGTCTGCTCGGTGGAGGACGACCATGCGCAGGTCCATGGCGGAGCTGTTGAACGAACTGGAACGGCACGGCGTGCGTCTGTTGCCGGGCGGACGCCTGCAGGTGCCGGGCAACGTTCCGGCGCCGCTGCTGATGCGCGCCCACCGCAACCGCCGCGCCCTCAGCGCCGCTTTGACGCCGCCGCGCGGTTGACGGGGCACTTGACCCCAGTCCGTGGAGCGTTGTTCCTGCGCGGACGGCGCCCCACGTCATTGCAACGCCCCCGATGTTCCGGGCGGTCCCGTGCCCAACCAGGAGACCCTGTGTGACGATCCAACTGACCACCCTCGCCAACGGATTCCGCGTGCTGACGGACCACCTGCCGCATCTCGGCACGGTGACCAGCGGCGTCTGGGTCGGCGTCGGGGCGCGCAACGAGCGGCCGGCGGTGAACGGCATCGCCCATTTCCTGGAGCACATGATCTTCAAGGGAACAGAAAGCCGCGACGCGCTGGGCATCGCGCTGGAGATCGAGAACCGCGGCGGCGAATTCAACGCTTACACCGATTACGACGTCACCGCCTATTACACGCAGATGGCCGCCAAGCACGTCGACGTCTCCTGCGAGATCATCGGCGACATCGTGCTGAACTCCGTCTTCCCGGAGGAGGAGGTGGAGAAGGAGCGCGGCGTGGTCATCCAGGAGATCGGCCGCTACGCCGACGAGCCGGAGGACGTGGTCTACGAGGCGTTGCGCCGCACCGCCTTCGACGGGCAGGCGCTTGGCCGCCCGATCCTCGGCCCGAAGGAGAACGTCGCGGGCTTCGGGCGGGAGCATCTGTTCGACTATGTGTCCCATTACGACCCGCGCCGCATGGTCTATGTGGTGTCCGGCAACGTCGATCACGGCACCGTGGTGCGCCGGGCGGAGGCGCTGTTCGGTCATCTGACCGCCAAGGACGACCCCTTCCACGAGACGGTCGTCAACAAGGGAGGGGCGGCGCTGCTGAAGCGCGACGCCGAGCAGGTGCATTTCATGGCGGCCTTCCCCGGCGTCGGCACCGAGGATTCCGCGAGCTACGCGTTGCGCCACCTCGCCAACATTCTGGGCGGCGGCATGACCTCCCGCCTGTTCCAGGAGATCCGGGAGAAGCGCGGGCTGGTCTATTCGGTCTACGCAGCCCCCATCCAGTATGCCGACGGCGGCGCGCTCAGCTTCTACGCCGGGACGGGGCCGGAGGAGGTGGCGGAACTGGTGCCGGTCTTCTTCGAGGAGCTGCGCAAGGCCCGCGACGGCGTGACCGCGGTGGAACTGGAGCGGTCGAAGGAGCAGATGCGCTTCTCGGTGGGCAAGTCGCTGGAATCCACGATGCGCCGCGCCGACCGCTTCGCCCGCACCCTGCTGCGCACCGGCGAGGTGCGGACCATCTCCCTAACCCTCCCCTGCGCCAGCGGGGGAGGGCCGGGGTGGGGGCAAGACGTAGCCCCTACCAGACCACCGCCGGCAGCGCCGCGACCTTCAGCGGCCCCAGGAACAGCCCGCGGTTCTGCACGGTGACCGGGGCGGTCAGCACCGGCTCGCCGTTCGGCCCGGCGGGGCGGGCCAGCAGGCCGAGCATGGTGCGGGCCATCGCCAGATCCTTGGGCCGGAACATCCCCTGGAGCGCGTCCAGCACCGCCTGATACCCGCGCACCTCCGCGGTCAGCGCGGCTTGCGGCTGCAAGGCGGCATCCAGCGCCAGCGTGCCGTTCATCGCCAGCTTCAGCGGTCCCCAATCCACATTCAGCCCGTCGAGCTGGAGCGTGCCGCCGTCGCGGCTCCAGGCCGACAGGCTGGCCGGCTCCGGCTTCGGCGGCTGGCCGAGGATGCGGGCGGTCAGCAAGAGCCGCTGCACCTCGCGGCCCAGCGCGTCCGGCGTGCCGTCGGGCAGGGTGGCGCCGCGCGCCTCCAGCGTGACGGACAGGCCGGTGTCGGTGTGGCTGGCCGGCGGCGCGGCAGGCTGGGTGGCGGTCAGGTCCAGGGCGGCGATGGGAACGGGCTGGGCGTCGGGCTGCGCCACGAGGTTGGTGAAGGCGAGCCGCGCTTCGACCGGCTGGCCGGTCAGGGTGAGGCCGGCATGCCCCCGGCCGCCGTCGCGGGCGACGAGCGTGAAAGGCGGCTGGCTGGGCTGCACCACCGTCACCCGCTGCTCGCCGGGCAAAGACAGGGCGATGCGCGTGTGGTTCCACGGCGGCGCCTCCGCCACCAACCGGGCGCCCCGCCATTCCACGTCGCGGGTGGCGAGGTGCGGCGCCTCCAGCGCAGCGCGGATGGTAAAGGGGTAGCCGCCGACGCTTAGCCCGCCATGGGCCACCACGGTGCCCGCCGCCCGCTGCTCGTCCATCCAAGCAAGCACGCCGCGCTCCACCGCCGCCGCGGCCTGCCACCACCACACCGAATAGGCGCCGGTCAGCAGGGCGAGGGCAAGAACGGCGAAGCCCAAGATCTTCCGAACGCGCATCTGTGGCATTTCCGTTTTGTGGCACCCACCTTATAGCGGGCGGCCAGGGGCCGTGCTAGCATTCACCGTGTCGCCACCGGTCGGCGCACGCTGCATTACTTAAGGGTCATGCTGCTCGATACGCAATCACCTGTTGCCGAGCTTCCGGTCACCGCACCGACGCAGCGTCCGGCATCATCCGCTTCTTCCTGGTCCTCCGACATCGCCGTGACGCCCGGCGCCGACCTCTGGGTCTTCGCCTACGGCTCGCTGATGTGGAACCCGGAGTTCCCCTTTCTGGAGCGCCATCCGGCGGTGCTGGGCGGCTATCACCGCCGCTTCTGCGTCTCCTCCCACCGCTACCGCGGCACGCCGGAGCGGCCCGGTCTGGTGCTGGGCCTGGACCGCGGCGGTTCCTGCCGGGGCATCGTCTTCCGCGTGGCGGCGGAGCGGGTGCCGGAAACCCTCGACCACCTGTGGGACCGCGAGATGCTGAACCGCGTCTACCGGCCCAAGCTGCTGCCGGTGCGCCCGCGCGACGGCGGGACGCCGGTCACCGCCTGCACCTTCGTGGTGGACCGCCGCCACCGGCAGTATTGCGGCTGCATGGACGAGACCGCGATGGCGGAGCGCATCGCCTGCTGCCGCGGCGAGCGCGGCCCGAACCTGGACTATCTCGCCAACACGGTCGCCCATCTGGAGGCCATCGGCATCCGCGACCGCGGGCTGTGCAGCCTGCTGACCGCGGTGCGCGCGCGGATCGGTTGAAGCGGATTCCGCCGCCCTCCCCTAAAGCGGACGTCCGGTCGCTCACCCGGCGACCATGACGCACGCGAGCATGGGGATCGAGGCGCGGCGCGCGGCGGGCATTGACGACAGCCTGTTGCGCTTGTGCGTCGGATTGGAAGGAGAGGGTGGCCTGCTCATGGATTTGGACCAAGCCCTGCGTACGGTTGCGCCGCTGCTTGGCCGCTGTTCCATGTAGGTTGCGACACCAAACTCCGTTGCCGCGTTTTCGGTGGAGCGGCTTGGCGTGACCCTACCGCCTGATCGCCGCCGAGAAGCAAGCCGGTTGCGTTCCGGTGCATGGTGGTGGTCGGGTGTCCCAGGGCACCCTTGGCCACGCGACGGCGTCGCCAAGGGGAACCGGTCATGGCGGAGGCTAGTCAGCCGACGGCGTTGAAGTCGTCCAGCAGGGCGGCGATGCGTCCGCTGTCGCTCTGGTCCATGATGACGCGGGCGCGCCGGGTGGCCTCCTGAAGGTCCAGCTTGCGGATGCGCCGCTTCACCAGGGGGATGGCCGGCGGCACCATCGACAGGTCGCGCACGCCAAGCCCCAGCAACAAGGCCGTGTAGCGCGCATCGCCGGCGATCTCGCCGCAGACCGACACCGGGATGCGGGCGCGCAGCGCCGCCTCGATGGTGAATTGGATCAGGCGCAGCACCGCCGGGTGCAGCGGGTCATAGAGCGAAGCGACCTGCTCGTCGCCGCGGTCGATGGCCAGCGTGTATTGCGTGAGGTCGTTGGTGCCGATGGAGAAGAAGTCGGCGGCGTAGGCCAGAGCGTCGGCGGACAGCGCCGCGCCCGGCACCTCCACCATCACGCCCACCGGCGGCAGCGGGTCGGCGATGGGGACGCCCCGGCGGCGCAGGCGGCGGGCCACCTGGCCCATCATCTCGCGCACGCGCTGCACCTCGGCGACCGAGCAGATCATCGGCAGCAGGATGCGCAGCGGCCCGTGGACGCCGGCGCGCAGCATGGCGGCGAGCTGCGTCTCCAGCAGCTTCGGCTCGCGCAGGCCCAGCCGGACCGCGCGCAGGCCGAGCGCCGGGTTCGCCGGTTCGCCGTAGCGGCCCGCCATCCAGCCGGCCAGCTTCTCCCCGCCCACATCCATGGTCCGGGCGGTGACGGTGCGTCCGCCCATACCCTCCACGATGGAGCGCAGGACGGTGTACTGTTCGTCCTCGTCCGGCAGCTGGTCGCGGTTCATGAACAGGAACTCGGTGCGCAGCAGCCCGATCCCCTGCGCCCCGTTCTCCAGCGCGTGGTCGAGATCGCGCGGCAGTTCCAGATTGGCCTGGAGCGTCACCGCGGTGTTGTCGCGGGTGACTGCCGGCAGCTTGCGCAGGCCCTTCAGCTGCTCCCGCTCCCGCTCCCGCTCGGCGCGGCGCTGCCGGTAGTCCTCCAGCACCTCGGGGGTGGGGTCGATGATGACGCGCCCCTGAACCCCGTCCACGATGATCGTGACCCCGTTCTTCAGCCCGGACAGCAGCCCGCCGACGCCCAGCACCGCCGGAATGCCCAGCGACCGCGCCATGATCGCCGTGTGCCCCTCGGCGCCGCCGAGCACGGTGGCGAAGCCGGCGACGCGGCGCGGGTCGAGCAGGGCGGTGTCCGCCGGGGTCAGCTCCTCGGCCAGGATCACCGAACCGGGGTTCAGCATGGAGAAGGCCTGATACTCGTGCCGCATCAGGTTGCGGATCAGCCGCCGCCCCACCTCGCGCACGTCGGCGATTCGCCCGGCGAGGTAGCTGTCCTCCATGCTCGCGAAGGTCTGGGCGATGGTGGCGATCTCCGCCTGGACCGCGGCCTCGGCGTTGACCAGCTCCTGCTGGATTCGCCGTTCGACGCCGCGCGTCAGGCGGGAGTTGGTGACCATCGCCAGATGGGCGTCGAGAAGGAAGCCGATCTCCTCCGACGCGGAGCCGGGCAGCACCAGCGCCTTGGCCTTCAGCTTGCGGATCTGGCGGCGTGCCTTGCCGCAAGCATCGGTGAAGCGCGCGGCCTCGGCCTCCACCTGGTCGGCGGTGAGCGTGTATTCGGGGACGCGGACGGCGCCGCTCTCCACCACATGGGCCGGGCCGATGGCAATGCCGGGCGAAACGCCCAACCCGCGCAACGACCGCCCCTGGCCGGTGGCCGGAACGTCAGTCTTCATCGAACTTGCGGGTGATCAGATCCACGAGTGCCGCCATGGCCTCCTCGGCCTCGTTGCCATAGGCGTACAATTCGACCGAGGTGCCAGGGCCGGCGGCCAGCATCATCAGGCCCATGATGGATTCGCCCGACACCTGCGTCTCGCCGCGCCGCACCTCGATCTCGCAATCGAAGGTGGCGACCAGCTTCACGAATTTCGCCGCGGCGCGGGCATGCAGGCCGCGCTGGTTGCAGATGGTGACGCTTTGGCAGATTTCGGGGTTTCGGCCCTCGGGATTCCGCCCTTCGATTCCAGGAGCGCCTTGCTCGGGCGCCTTCTCGTCCGGAGAACTCATCGGGTCACCCGTCCGACAGCAGCGAGGAAGCGACGTTGATGTATTTCTGCCCGGCCTCCCGCGCGGCGCTCACGGCGTGGGTCAGCGTTTCCTGGCGGCGCACGCTGGCCAGCTTGATCAGCATCGGCAGGTTCACGCCGGCGATCACCTCCACCTTCGCCTTGTCCATGATGGAGATGGCGAGGTTGGACGGGGTTCCGCCGAACATGTCGGTCAGCACGACGACGCCGGACCCATCGTCCACGTCGGCAACGGAGTTCAGAATGTCCTGACGGCGCTGCTCCATGTCGTCGTCTGGGCCGATGCACACGGCCCGCACCTGCTGCTGCTCACCCACCACATGCTCCAGCGCGGCGATGAACTCTGCCGCGAGGCGCCCGTGGGTTACCAGAACCATACCGATCATGGGACATCCTTCAATTCTGGAGCCTCCCCCGAAGCCACATTCATATTGCGGCACTTATGAACGATCCCTTATCCGGATCGCCTCGACCCGCTCCCCTGGTCAACCCCTCTGGTCCGCCCTTCGGCTGTCAGCCGGCCCGCGGGGCCTGCCGTTCCAGCTCCCGGTGGCTGATCCCGACCGTCAGACCCAGCCCGTCCAGCCACGCGGCCAGCCGTTCGGCGACGAACACGGACCGGTGCTTGCCGCCGGTGCAGCCAATTGCAATGGTCAGGTAGCTCTTGCCCTCCTGTTTGTAGCGCGGCAGAAGCGGCTGCAACAGATCCGTCAGATGACGGAAGAACTCGGCGAAATCCGGGTCGTCCTCCACCCGCGCCGCCACACGGGGGTCCAGGCCGGTCAGCGGTCGCAGTTCCGGATCATAATGGGGATTCGTCAGGAAGCGTACGTCGAACACGAGGTCCGCCTCGCGAGGCAACCCCATCCGGAACGAGAAGGAGGTGACGAAGACCTGGAGCGCCGCCTGGGTGCCGATCTGGAAGTTTCCGGCCAGGATGCGGCGCAGGTCGTGGATCGACAATTGCGTGGTGTCGATGGTCACGTCGGCCTGCTGCTTCAGCGGCAGCAGCATGGCGCGCTCCAGCTGGATGCCGTCGGGCACCGGGCGGTCGATGGCCAGCGGATGGCGGCGGCGCGTCTCGGTGAAGCGGCGCTGCAGGGTCTCGTCCCCGCAATCGAGGAAGACCAGCCGGACGTCCAGCTCGGCGTGGGACTTCAGCGCCTCCACCTCTTCCAGCATGGCGTGGGCGGAGAAGTCGCGGGTGCGGCTGTCGATGACCAGGGCCAGCGGGCGCCGGCGCGGGTCGGCCTGCTCCAGCAGCGCCGGGACCAGCGAGAGGCGCAGGTTGTCCACCGCCTCGTAGCCCAGATCCTCCAGCGCCTTCAGGGCGATCGACATGCCGGCTCCGGACATGCCGGTGACGAGCACGAGTTGGCCGTCCTGGCCCGTGAGCCGTTCCGTGGGATGGCTTTCGAAGGGGAGGCGTTCGGTCATGGCAGGTCCGGAACCTTTCCCAGAGAGCCGGCCCGCGCGGCGCCGGCAGCCAGCTTGAGCTTGGCCGGAGTTGAGGCGTCGAAGGGGCAGAGGGCGAGGCGCGGCACGGTCCGGTCGAGAAGATCCGCCACCTCTTCCCCAGGCAGGCGTTCCATGGCGTCTCGCGGCACCAGATCGACGACCAGCCCGACTTCCGCTTCCGTGGCGGTGGGCACGGGCATGATGCCGACGCCCCGCACCTCCAGCAGGCCGGCCAACGCCGCCGGCGCCGTCGCCATCAGCCTGCCCCGGTCCACGCGCAGTTCCACCCGGTCGTCAGCAACCAACAACGCACCCGCATCGATCATCCGCAAGGCCAGATCGGACTTGCCGCTGCCCGACGGCCCCCGCAGCAGCACGCCGACGGGTGTTCCGCCCCGGTGGTCGCCGCCCCGTATGCCGCCGTTTTCATGGCCGTCATTCCATGTGCCGACCAAGACGCAGGTGCCGTGAATCGTTACCATGATCCCGCGAAGGTGAGGCGTGCCGCTGGTTCTGTCAATGGGATGCCGAAAATGCATCCTTTCCCGCCCGATACGCCTCGAATGCGCCGGTGCGCCCGCCTTGGCCCAATGCCTGCCGCCCCGATTCCCGGCCTCAGCCCGGCCTGTCGCCGCCCGCGGTCAAACCGATGCGCAGGCCGGTCGGACGGTGCGGCGGATGTCCGCCAACTCGCTGGCCAGCGCGTCGCGCCGCCGGATCATCTCGTCCAGATCGTCCAGTTCGGCCGCCTCCTGGCAGGCGGTGCGGAAATCCTTCTCGCGGGCCAGCCGGGTCAACAGATGGGTGTAGCTGTCGGCGATGGTCGCCAGATGACGCTGGGCGCCCTGGAGGGCCTCCGCCAGTTGCGTCCGTTCGTTCGCCGACGCCCGCATCATCCGGGCCAGCTCGCCCTGCTGGACGCTGGCGTCGTTGATGAGACGGGCCAGCCGATAGCGGCGGAAGTCGATGACGTTGGTCGACGCCGGGGTGACTGAAGCCGCAGCGACCGAATTCGGGGTGACCGAAGCCGGGGCGGTTCCGTTGATCGGGCGCGGTGCGATCGGCTTGAGGTCGGGCTTGATGTCTGACATGGCCCTCTTCCGGTTGGTGACGTCCGGTTGTCGAAAGGCCAGCCGTCGCAGGCGCGGGTATGACCAAGATCGAGCATCCGCCGCACCCACGACTTTGTCCATACGTCTTTTCTCAAATTGCAACTATGCCGCATCCACCCTGCGGAATGGAGTCAGGGGCGGGGCAGGCGCACGGTGAAGACGGCGCCGGTCGTCTCCCCGGCACGCCCAAGACGGTTCGCGGCTCGGATGGTGCCGCCATGGGCCTCCACGATTTGCTTGGAGATCGACAGGCCGAGCCCCGAATGGGTGCCGAACTTCTCGCCGGCCGGCCGTTCGGTGTAGAAGCGCTCGAAGATCGCCTCCTCCTTGCCCTCCGGGATGCCGGGGCCGTCGTCGCTGACCGTCACCTCCACCGCGCCGTCCGGGGTGCGCCGGGCCGCCAGCCGGACCTGCCCGCCGGGCGGCGAGAAGGACAGGGCGTTGGCGATCAGGTTCTGGAAGACCTGGGTCAGCCGCCCCTCCAGCCCCCTCACGGTCAGCGACCCGCCCCGTGGCGGCTCGATGACGACTCGCGGCGGAGCCTCCGTTCCGTCTTCGTCCTCGTCCTCTTCCTCGGCGGTGGTGCGGTGGATGTCGGCGAGCGTGCGGAGCATCGCGCCGATGTCCACCGGCTCCAGCGCGGCACGGGACAGCTCGGCGTCCAGGCGCGAGGCGTTGGAGATGTCGCTGATCAGCCGGTCCAGCCGCTGCACGTCGTCGGCGATGATCGCCATCAGCTTGTCGCGGCGGGCCGGGTCTTGGATGCGGCTGACCGTCTCCACGGCGCTGCGCAGCGAGGTGAGCGGGTTCTTGATCTCGTGGGCGACGTCGGCGGCGAATCGCTCGATGGCGTCCATGCGCGCCCACAGCGCCGCCGTCATGTCGCGCAGCACGCCGGACAGCTCCCCGATCTCGTCGCCGCGCCGGGTGAAGTCGGGAATCTCGGTGTGGCGCCCATGGCCGGTGCGCAGCCGGTCGGCGGCTTGGGCCAGCTTGCGGATGGGCCGGGCGATGGTGCCGGCCAGATAGAGCGACAGCAGGACCGTGACCAGAAGCGCCACCGCGAAGACGCGCAGGATGTCGGTGCGCACCGACCGGATGGCCTCGTCGATCACCGTGCCGCTGCGCGACAGCAGCACCGCCCCCAGCACCTCCTTGTAGCGCTGGACCGGGACGGCGACCGTCAGCAGCAGGTTGGAGCGGGCGACGGGGGAGGCCAGCCGCCACACCGTCGCGCTGTTCTCACCGGCCAGCGCCCGCTCCACGTTGGGCGGGGGTGCGGCCGATTCGGCGGCGTGGCCCGGCGGCTCGCGGTAGAGCGGCAGGTTCTCCCGGCTCGGCACCACGTCGATGAAGCGGGCGTAGAACTCGTTGACCGCGCGGGACGCCGGGTCGCCGGAGGGCGGCAGCGGCAGTTCCTGGATCTCGATCTTGCCGGGCGAGCCGGTCAGCACGCGGCTGTCCGACAGCAGCCGCCCGTCCGGACCGTAGAGCCGGGTGTGAGTCTCCGTCGCCAGGGCCAGCCGGCGGATCATCTGGCGCCCCAGCTCCGGCGACAGCTCGTAGCTCTCCTGGCCCGCCTCAGGCTCGTCGGCGGCGCGCTGCACGGCGCCCTCGCCCAGCGCCGAGGCGAAGATGCGCGCCTCCGTCTCCAGCGCGTCCAGCTCCGCCTGGACCAGCCGGTCCTGGTAGCGGCCGAGATAGAGCAGGGCGCCGACCAGCAGCAGCAGCGCCAGCACGTTGACGGCGAGAATCCGCAGGGTCAGCGGCGACGGCACGCCGCGCACCCGGCGCCTGGACGCGGCGCGCGGGGTGGCGCCGGGCTTGACGGGCGGGGAGGGGGCGTGGTCCGGCGCGCGGACCTCACTCCCTGTATCGGTAACCGACGCCATAGAGCGTTTCGATCTGCGCAAAGTCGGAATCAATGGCTTTGAACTTCTTGCGGAGCCGCTTGATGTGGCTGTCGATGGTGCGGTCGTCGACATAGACGTTCTCGCCGTAGGCGGCGTCCATGAGCTGGTCGCGGCTCTTCACATGGCCGGGGCGCTGGGCCAGCGCCTTCACCAGAAGGAACTCCGTCACCGTCAGGTCGATGGGCTGGCCCTTCCAGGTGCAGGAATGGCGGGCGCCGTCCATCACCAGCGGGCCGCGGGTCAGCAGCACGCCGGGTTCCGGCGCGCTCTTGTCGCGGGTCGCCGCCTCGCGCCGCAGCAGGGTGCGGATGCGCTCGACGAGCAGGCGCTGCGAGAAGGGCTTCTTGATGTAGTCGTCCGCGCCCATGCGCAGACCCATCAGCTCGTCCACCTCGTCGTCCTTGCTGGTCAGGAAGATGACCGGCAGATGGCTGGTCTGGCGCAGGCGCTGCAGAAGCTCCATCCCGTCCATGCGCGGCATCTTGATGTCGAGCACGGCGAGGTCGGGCGGGCGCTGGGTCAGGCCGCGCAGCGCCTCGGCGCCGTCGGTGTAGGTGCGCACCTCGAAGCCCTCCGCTTCCAGCGCCATGGCAACGGAGGTCAGGATGTTCCGGTCGTCATCCACCAACGCTACGGTGTGAGACATGTCGTTCGCGTTCCCAATCACACGCCCCGTTTTCGGCGACGGCCTGTGCCGGCGGCCAACTGAAGCGGATGGCCGGGCCGTTGATGTCGCTTACTACGGAAGAATGGTTTCGTCTTATTTCGAAATGCGGGCTTTCCGAATGCTCCACGACGACCTATGGGCGGCGCAAAGGCATGAAAAGCCAACTTTTCGCTTTTCCCAACCTATTTGTCTGGGCCAATATGGCACCAATGCGGCGCCGGGGAAACGGTGCTGCGCGGGAGAACGCATTCGTTTCAGGGCATGAGTTCCGACGAGTCCCCCATCCGTCCGACCCCATCGGGGCCGGGCGCCGCGGCGTCATCGGACGTTGGCGGCCGAACGGGAGGCGCCGCAAGGCGCCTGATGCGTGGTGCCGGTCTGGCGGCGCTGTCCACCGCCCTGCGCGGGGACGACGACCAAGCCGGTGACCAGCACATTGGCCGGGGCGGCTGGCCCTATCCCTCTCTGGTCCAGGTGGCCTTCGACCTCGACGGCACGCCCCTTCTCCTTCTTTCCACCCTTGCCGACCACACGAAGAACATCGCGCGGGATTCCCGCGTCGGCCTTCTGTTCGACGGAACCGCGGGGCTGGCGGAGCCGCTGTCCGGGCCGCGGCTGTCCGTTCTCGGGCGAGCCGAGCGTTCGGAGGAGCCGCGCCACCGCGCCCGCTTCCTGGCGCGCCATCCCGGTGCCGCGCTCTACGCCGGTTTCGCCGATTTCAACGTCTACGCCGTGGCGGTGGAGCGCGCCCATCTGGTGGCCGGCTTCGGCCGGGTGCGGTGGCTCGACCGGGCCGACCTGCTGCTTCCCGGCGTCCCCGCGGCGCTGGCCGAGGCCGAGAGCACCATCCTGAGCCACATGAACGCCGATCACGCCGACGCCTTGCGGCTGTACGCCACGGTTCTGGCCGGACGGTCCGCCGATGGCGCCGGGTCCTGGGCGATGACCGGGATCGACCCCGACGGCTGCGATCTGCGCCGCAGCGGCGAAATGGCGCGGGTTGATTTCGATCACAGCGTGGAAAACCCCGAAGACGCTAGGGTCACTCTCGCCGGGCTCGCCCGGCAGGCCCGCCAGAGCGCGTGCGGCAGTGCGCCCGTCAGCGCACCCGGCGCGGCCGACGGCTCAGTGGATTCGGACGATCGTGACGGCTAACCACGACGCCGCGGCAAGCGGCGCGCAAAGAAGCGCAACCAGGAGAAAACGTCAGTGGACCATAACGGACCAACCCGTTGCCGTTTTGGGTTTGTGGCCCTCGGGCCACCCCTCTCTTGCCAATCAGGACATCGGGCGTGCCCGGGGGGCGCGTCGGGATGACCGCCGTCCGGCCTGCGGGCCGGGCTGCGGTGGTTTGAGCCGGCGGAAAGACACCGCCACCGAACGAGGACGGCTTCGATAAAGGCCGAAAAGGCCAGCCGTCCGGACCTCCGGGCACCGGCCCCAAATCCCATGGGGCGGCGAACCCGGAGACGAGTTGAGAGGCAAAGGATGACCGGAACGACGCGCACGCGGAACAAGAAGCTCCTGGCCTGGGTCGAGGAGATCGCGAACAAATGCAAGCCCGAGCGGGTGCACTGGTGTGACGGATCGCAGGAGGAATACGACCGCCTGTGCGCCGAGATGGTGGAATCGGGCACCTTCATCAAGCTGAACGAGGCCAAGCGCCCGAACTCCTACCTCTGCCGTTCCGATCCGGGCGACGTCGCCCGCGTCGAGGACCGGACCTTCATCTGCTCCGAGCGCAAGGAGGACGCCGGCCCGACCAACAACTGGGTCGCCCCGGCCGAGATGAGGGCGAAGCTGGACGGCCTGTTCGAGGGCTGCATGCGGGGCCGCACCATGTATGTGGTGCCCTTCAGCATGGGGCCGCTGGGCTCGGACATCGCGCACATCGGCGTGCAGATCTCCGACAGCCCCTATGTCGCGGTGAACATGCGCATGATGACCCGCATGGGTCAGAAGGTGCTGGACATCCTGGGCGACGGCGACTTCGTGCCCTGCCTGCATTCCATCGGCGCGCCGCTGGAGCCCGGACAGCCGGACGTGGCCTGGCCGTGCAACGCCGATCACAAGTACATCGTCCATTTCCCGGCCGATCACTCGATCGTTTCCTTCGGTTCGGGCTACGGCGGCAACGCCCTGCTCGGCAAGAAGTGCTTCGCGCTGCGCATCGCCTCTTCGATGGGCCGCGAGCAGGGCTGGCTGGCCGAGCACATGCTGATCCTCGGCGTGGAAAGCCCGGAGGGCGAGAAGACCTACGTTGCCGCCGCCTTCCCGTCGGCCTGCGGCAAGACCAACTTCGCCATGCTGGTTCCCCCGGCCGAGTTCGAAGGCTGGAAGGTCCGCACCATCGGTGACGACATCGCCTGGGTGAAGCCGCAGCCGGACGGCACGCTGCGCGCCATCAACCCGGAGGCCGGCTTCTTCGGCGTGGCGCCGGGCACCAGCATCAAGTCGAACCCGAACGCGCTGAAGACCCTGAACGCCAACGTCATCTTCACCAACGTCGCGCTGACCGACGATGGTGACGTGTGGTGGGAGGGACTGACCGACGAGGCGCCGGCCCACCTGATCGACTGGCAGGGCAACGACTGGACCCCGGCGTCGGGCCGTCCGGCCGCGCACCCGAACTCGCGCTTCACCGCCCCGGCGGCGCAGTGCCCGTCGATCGATCCGGCCTGGGAGGACCCGGCGGGCGTTCCGATCTCCGCCTTCATCTTCGGCGGCCGCCTGTCCAAGACCTTCCCGCTGGTCTTCGAGGCCTACAACTGGCGCGAGGGCGTCTATTGGGCGGCGACCATGGGCTCGGAGGCGACCGCCGCCGCCGTGGGCCAGGCCGCCATCCGCCGCGACCCCTTCGCCATGCTGCCCTTCTGCGGCTACAACATGGCCGATTACTGGAACCATTGGCTGGCGATGGAAGGCCGGGTGGAGAACCTGCCGCGCATCTACCGCGTCAACTGGTTCCGCAAGGATGAGAACGGCAAGTTCGTCTGGCCGGGCTTCGGCGACAACATGCGCGTCCTGCGCTGGATCGTCGACCGCGTCCGCGGCCGTGCGGTGGATGCGGCGGAGAGCCCGTTCGGCTACATGCCGCGTTACCAGGACCTGAACTGGGCCGGTCTGGACTTCGCCGAGGACAAGTTCCGCAAGATCATGGACATCGACCGGAAGGAAGCCGAGGCCGAGGCCAAGGACCAGGAGGAGTTGTTCAACCGCTTCGGCAGCCACCTGCCGGACGAGATCGAGCAGCAGCGCGTGGCACTCCTCAAACGTCTGGAGGAGGCTCCGGACACTTGGCGAATCGGCTGATCGGGCCGCCACCGGATCGTCTGAACGCGTGAAGAGGGGCCGCCCGTGGGCGGTCCCTTTTCTTTTGCGCATGTGGCTGCGGCGGGGGTGCTTTTCGGGTACTCCTTTCGTGACACGATCCTTTGTCACGGCTAGGATCGCGTCCGACGCCGGGTGATTTACAAAAACTCAAGGGATTGCTGCGTCACTGGGCCGGCGGACCGCAAGCACGCCCGCCTGACCGGCCATCCGCGGAGTGGACCGGTCAAAACACGGAAAATGACGCTGGAGGACGGAAGACATGTTCGTGATGATCGGCTTCGGCGTCGTGGTGTTCAGCGTCTTCGGGGGCTACGTCCTGGGTGGCGGCCACCTGGGCGTGCTGTGGATGCCCTTCGAGTTCATGATCATCCTGGGCTCCGCCGCCGGCGCGTTTTTGATCGGCAACCCAAAAGCGGTGGTCACACACACCGGCAAGGAACTCGGCCACCTCTTCAAAGGACCAAAATACAAAAAAGACGATTTCCTCGAACTTCTCACCATGATGTATCAGGTCTTCAAGATCGCGAAGACCAAGGGGCTTCTTGCTCTTGAGCAGCATATTGAAAAACCAGAAGACTCCCCACTCTTCCAACAATTTCCAAAGTTCTACGGCGACCACCACGCCATATCTTTCCTCTGCACCTATCTTCGCCTGATGTCGCTCGGGGCCGACAACCCGCACGAACTGGTCGACCTGATGGACGAGGACATCGAGACCATGCACCACGAGCATCAGAGGATCGCCGACGCCATCCAGGCGGTCGCCGATGCCGTTCCGGCGCTGGGCATCGTGGCGGCGGTGCTGGGCGTGATCCACACCATGGGATCGATCACCGAGCCGCCGGAAGTCCTGGGCAAGCTGATCGGCGGCGCGCTGGTCGGCACCTTCACCGGCATTCTCGTCGCCTACGGCTTCCTGGCGCCGATCGCCAGCGGCCTGAAGAACATCTACCATGCCGAAGGGAAATACTATCAGGCGATGAAGATCGGCCTGATCGCGCATTTGTCCGGTTACGCGCCGGCCATCTCCGTGGAATATTCGCGAAACGTGCTGGAGCCCGAATACCGGCCGAGCTTCGCCCAGTTGGAAGAGGCCACGTCCGCCCTGCCGCCCGCCTGACGCCGGATCCGCCCCCCATGTCTCCGACCTCGTCCGAAGGCGCCGTTACCATCCTGTGGAACGAAGGGACGGTGGGGGAGTGGGCTTCGCTTTTCGCCCGCGTTCCCCGCTCCACCCTGCCGCAGTGCTTCGCCTATGCCGGCGCCATGGGGCGCACCCACGGCTTCGTGCCGCGGCTCGGCTTGATCCGCCGGGATGGCGCGCCCATCGGGATCGTCCAGCTTCTGGAGCGGCGCACGCTCCGCCTGTTCCACCAGCGCCAGATCCACCGCGGCCCGCTCTGGCTCGACGGGGTTGAACCGGATCTGGAGACCCAGGAGGCGGTCTTTCGCCTGCTGCGCCGGGCCTGCCCCGACAATCCGCTGAACCGCGCCAGCCTGCTTCCCGAACTGGCCGCCGGGCCGGAAGCCGAGGCGATGCTGCGCCGCTGCGGTTTCCGCCGCTTCGGCCCCGGCTACCGCACGGTCTGGCTCGACCTGTCGCGTGGCGAGGACGAGTTGCGCGCGGCGATGGCCCGCGACTGGCGCCAGCGGTTGAAGGGGGCGGAGAAGGCGGGGCTGGTCATCGACCTCGACTGGGAGGCCAAGAACCTGCCCTGGCTGATGAAGCAGGAGCATGAGCAGGCCCTGACGAAGCAGTTCCGCCCCATGACCGGCGCCCTGGCCGTGCGCATCCGCAACGCGCTGCTGAAAGGTGGGGGGAAAGGCGACGGGGTGCTGATGGTCGCCGCCCTGGAAAGCCGTTCCAACAACGCGACTCCGGCAGCGAGTGCCCTCTTCTACATCCATGGTGATTCGGCCACCTACCAGATCGGCTGGTCCAGCGAGTCGGGGCGCAAGAGCGGGGCGATGCGGCTGGTGCTGTGGCGGGCGGCCCTGGCGCTCAAGGCGCGCGGCGTGGGTTGGCTCGACCTCGGCGGTATCAACCCGGACAGCGCGCCGGGCGTCACGGAGTTCAAGCTGGGGACTGGCGGCCAGGCGGTGGAAAGCGTCGGCCTGTTTCGCTGAAGCCCTCTTCGATTTATCGAGTGCCGTTGCAACACGGCGCCGACTGTCTCATCCTGATCGCGAGCGGAGGGAGTACGCCATGGCCAAAGACGACATGAAACCGGAAGAGGCGCAACTGGCCATCGCCAAGGCGGCCCAGATGAAGCCGCAGGTTCAGGCCATGCGCGATCGTCTCCGCAAGATGGCGGACGACGAGGAGAGGGGCGTTCAGATCCTCGCCAGCGCCATCCGCCGCTTTCTTCACCAGGAATAGGAGAGGCGACGCCTCAGCAGGTGGTCGCCTTGGTGCAGCCCTTGTCTTCGTGCGATCCCGGGGTGCGGGCAAGCTGGAGGCCGCTGCGCACCTGCTCGAAGGTCTTCTCCAGCGACCGCACCGTCTGCTCGAAGGCTTGCAGCTCACGGCCCTCCAGCTTGTCACCCGTCGGCAGGTCGATGCTCTTCGGATTGATCTGCTGGCCGCCCCTCAGCACCTCGTAATGCAGGTGCGGCCCGGTGGACCGCCCGGTGGTGCCGACATAGCCGATGACGTCGCCCTGGTCGACGCGGGCGCCGCGGCGCGTGCTCTTGGCGATCCGGCTCAGATGGGCGTAGGCCGTGGCGATCTGGGTGTTGTGGCGGATGCGGATGTAGTTGCCGTAGGCGCCGTTCGGCCCGACCTCCTCGACCACACCGCCGCCCGCGGCGTAGATCGGCGTGCCGGTCGGCGCGCCGAAATCCATGCCCTTGTGCATCTTGCTGAAGCCGAGGATCGGGTGGTGGCGCATGCCGAAGCCCGAGGTGATCCGCGCGCCGTCGATCGGCGTGCGCAGCAGGGCGCGGCGGATGCTTTCGCCGTCGCGGTTGTAGTAGTCGATCCGCCCGTCCCGGCTCTTGTGCCGGTAGATCGGGTACTCCTTGCCGCTCAGCACCAGCGCGGCATAGAGCACGTCGCCTTCGCCGGCGTTCTTGCCGTCGGCGGTGACCAACCGTTCATAAAGGACCTCAAATTGGTCGCCCGGCTGAAGGTCGCGCTGGAAGTCCACGTCATACGAATAGTCGCGGATCAGCGCCATCATCACCGATACCGGCACGCCGGCGGCGTTCCCCGCCTCGAACAGGCTCGACCGGATCACCGTCTGCGCGGCGACCGGCTGGCGGGTGACCGCCTTCTCCGATTCGCTCGACGTAAAATCGCTGTCGCCCTTGCGGGACACGGAGACGGAGCGCACCACGTCCGGAAGGAACTCCAGCCCAACGAATCGCTTGCTTCCGCCACGGCGCGGCTCGAACAGAACGGTGACCTGCTGGCCGACCTGCAGCTTGCGCGGATCGTAGACCTTGCGCAGGGCCGCGATGGCGTTGCTTGCCTCGTCCGCCGGGACGTCCACCCCGGTCAGCATGTCCATCAGCGTGTCGCCGCGTCCGACGGACAGGATGTGGCGGTGCGCGGACGAGGACCGCTCGTCATCGTCTTCGCCGGTCTCTTTGGCCGCCGTCTCTTTGCTGGAGTCCTTGGCGACCCGCTCCGGCGGGGCCGTGCGCCCGCCCGCCGCATAGGCAGGCGCGGCGACCGTGTGGGTGAGGAGCCCCGCCAGACCAGCGGCAACCAGGGCGAGCGTGGGAAGGCCACCGAGCCTCGAACGCACCGTCATCCTCCTATTGCTTCCTCACACGTTTCGGACCGTTGTGGCGGCGGGCTGTTCGGCCGCCCGGGGAGCTACCACTTTCTATCAGCGACCTTGCGCACCCTTTTTGTCACTGTCAACCCGATAGGGGTATCTGCGTCAATTGGTTGTGCGCGCCAGGGCCGTCTCTTCCCCACGTCCCTGAACACCGTCATGGCGGGATGCTCGATCCGGGGAGGGACGGACATACACCGATTCCAGCTTGGACTACGGTGATAAGTCGTTCCGTGAAGAATTTTTCATGGAAATGCAAAAAGCCCTTGCATCGCTCGGTGGGGTGCGCTTATAAACCGCTCCACCGACGCAGGGCTGCAGACAAGCGCAGCAGCGACGGATCAAAAAGCGGATGACGATCCAAGAAACGGCGCCAAGTACTCGGCGCTGTTTGCTTCGTCTCCGAATTTCTGGTTCATCGGTTTTGGCCCTGGTGGCCTGCTCCTCGAAGGGGCTGGGCGTGGGGTATTGCGGTTCTCCTGGAGCCGCGGGATCTTGGATATCGTTGATACCGTGTTGTGAGAAGGGATGCGCAGGCGGCGGTTTTGRCCGTTGGCCGCGGACCGGTTCCGGAAGGGACTGGCATCGCGGGTCGCTTGAGCATCTCGGTC
>NZ_JBFUHT010000074.1:0-17665 GCF_056402275.1 Azospirillum sp. P4_B5 | reverse complement strand
CGGCACTTGGTCGAGAACTTCTTCTGTAAGATCAAGGAATTCCGCCGCATCGCCACCCGCTACGACAAAACCGACACCAGTTTCGCGGCGGCCATCCAACTCGTAGCGACCGTCTTGGCAACCCGATGAATGTCAACAGACCCTAGTGCACTGCGCCCGGGACTCGCAGGCCCGGCAGTCCGCCGCCTTGAACCGGACCTTGATGTACGATGCGCTCGTCTTGTCCTGGTAGGCGCGCCAACTCAGCTCGGCCCGGGTGGGGCCGACGAGGTCGATGCCGAACGCATCACGCGCCGTGACGAGATGTGCCGCGCTAATGTAGGCGGCGTCCGCCAGATGGGTGGCGGGCGCCAACCCCTTGGTCGCCAACGCCGCGTGGATAGGCCCGGTCCGCATGGCCTCGTGGACATTGGCCGCCGTAGTGTCGGCGTGCACGATGAGGCGCGGCGCGTCCTCATCGCAGGTCTCGGTCAGGTGCACCATGTAGCCGGTCCACTCCTTGTCCTCCTTGGCACGGTAGCGGGCTTCGGGGTCGTAGGGCGATTCCAGGCGGTCCTCGCTGCCGCGCCCGCGGACCGCTTGCAATCGTGCCCGGCCCGGTCCCTCCGGGGGGGTCGGGAGAGGCCTCCCGCTCAAAATGGCGTCGCCAGACCGTCCGCAATGCCGCCAGCGTCGGCGGCGCCTCCGGCGCGTCCAGCGCGGCTAAAAGACGGAAGCCGTCGTCGCCGATTTGGCCGGCGTAGGCCTCGCGCGCGGTCGGAGTCTTGGGGAGCCGCAGGTCTTCAATACGGCGGCCATAGCGTTCGTACCTAGCCGGCGGGGCGAGAGCGCGCAACCAGGCGGGCTCGGCCGTGGCGACCGCGTTGAGAGCGGCGCGCAGCGTTTCGCCCAGGAGTTCCAGCCGGTTCAGCTTGCGCACGGCGGCGAGGACGTGAGTGGAATCCCGCCCGGTGCTGGGCGATACGCTTTTCAAAGTCAGCGATGATGCCGGAGACTTCGGCGCGCTTAGTGGTCAAGCCGGAGATCAGGTCGGTGTCGCCCATGGCTCCCTCTTCGGATCGAAATGGGCTATAGTGTAGCTAAATCAACGGCTTGATCGCTATTGGCGTGGGTGTGTTTGCTACCGAATACCGCATCCAGGCGGCTCTTCTATGCCAAAGGGACGATGACGTGTGTCCGAGCGTATTTTGTCACGCAAAGCGCTACATGTGATCCCACGGTTCCTTCTGGTCCTGGCCCATGCCCGTCTCACCCTCGCCGTCCGATGAGCCCCCGCCGCATCCCGGCGCCGTGCTGCGCAACCAGGTTCTGCCCGAACTCGGGCTGACGGTGAGCCGGGCCGCCCAGGAGCTCGCGATCGCCCGCCAGACGCTGCATCGCGTGCTGGCCGGCACCGCCGCCGTGACCCCCGAGATGGCCGCCCGGCTGGCCCGGCTCTGCGGCATACCCGGCCGATTCTGGCTCGACCTGCAACTGACGCACGATCTCTGGCATGCGCAGCGCGCCCTCGCCGGCACGCTCGAGCGCATTCCGGCCCACCCGCTGCCCGACATCCTCAAAACCGAGATCCTGACCCGCCATGGCCGCACCCTCTGACCCGACGCGTAAGGCCCGGACCGGCGTTGCCGGGCTCGACGACATCCTCGCCGGCGGCCTCACCCGGAACCGTGTTTTCCTGCTCGAGGGCAGCCCCGGCACCGGCAAGACCACAGTGGCCCTGCGATTCCTACTCGAGGGCGCCGCGGCCGGTGAACCCGGGCTCTACATTACCCTGTCGGAAACCGAGGGGGAGCTGCGCGAGGCCGCCGCCGCGCATGACTGGACGCTCAGCGATGCCATCACGGTCTTCGAACTGGTCCCGCCCGAGAGCCTGCTCGACGCGGCGCACCAGCAGAGCCTGCTCTACTCCGCGGACCTCGAACTCGGCGAGACGACCAGGCTCCTGTTCGAGGCGATCGAGCGCACCAAGCCGACGCGGATCGTGCTCGACAGCCTATCGGAGATCCGCCTGCTGGCCCAGGACTCGCTGCGCTACCGGCGTCAGATCCTGGCGCTCAAGCACTACTTTGCCCGGCACGGCGCCACCGTACTGCTGCTCGACGATCTCACCACCGACACCATGGACAAGACGGTCCACAGCATCGCGCATGGCGTGATCCGCCTGGAGATGCTGGCACCGGCTTACGGGGCGGAGCGGCGGCGTCTGCGCGTGCTCAAGTACCGCGGCCAGGCATACCGCGGCGGCTACCACGATTTCACGATCGCCACCGGCGGCCTCCGGGTGTTCCCCCGGCTCATCGCCGCCGAGCACCGCACCGACTTCACCGGCGAGCCTCTGGCCAGCGGCATCGCCGAACTCGACAGGCTGCTCGGCGGCGGGATGGAACGCGGCTCGAGCACCCTGATCCTCGGCCCCGCGGGCACCGGCAAGTCGCTGCTCGCTGTCCAGTTCGCGACCGCCGCCATGGCGCGGGGCGAGCGCGCGGCGCTGTTCGTCTTCGACGAGGAACTCGGCCTTCTGTTCGCCCGGACCAAGGCGCTGGGCTTCGACCTGGAAGCCCAGCGCGCCCGCGGCAGCCTGGTCGTCGAGCAGGTCGATGCGGCGGAGCTGTCACCCGGCGAGTTCACGCACCGGGTCCGCACCCTGGTCGACGCCCACCAGATCCGCACCGTGGCGATCGACAGCCTCAACGGTTACCAGGCGGCGATGCCGGAGGAGCAACTCCTGGTCCTGCACCTGCACGAGCTGCTCCTCTACCTGAACCGGCAAGGCGCGACGACCTTCCTCACCATCGCCCAGCACGGCCTGATCGGCGACATGCAGGCACCGATCGACGTCACCTACCTCGCCGACACCGTCGTGTTGCTGCGCTACTTCGAGGCATTGGGCCGGGTCCGGCGGGCGATCTCGGTCATCAAGAAGCGCGCCGGCGCGCACGAGAACACGATCCGTGAGTACCGCATCACCGACCAGGGCATCAGCCTCGGACCGCCTCTGGAGGCATTTCAGGGCGTGTTGCACGGCGTGCCGGTCTACGCCGGCCGGGGTGAGCCGTTGCTGCGGGACGACCCGACTTGAGCGGGTCCGAGACCGCGGAGCGGGCGCTGATCCTGGCGCCGCGCGGACGGGACGCCGCCGTCGCGTCGGCACTGCTGGGCGAGGCTGGGATCGGCGCGCACGCGTGTCCCGATCTGCCCGCGCTATGCCGGGCGCTGGACGAAGGCGCCGGGCTGCTCATCCTCGCCGAGGAAGCGGTGCGCACCGCCGACCTCCGAGGGCTCGCGGCCTGGATCGCCGCGCAGCCGCCATGGTCGGATCTTCCCGTCGTGCTGCTCACCATGCGCAGCGACGGCCCCGAGCGGACCTCGGAGGCCGCGCGGCTGACCGAACTGCTCGGGAACGTCACCTGCCTCGAACGCCCGTTTCACCCGACCACCCTGATCAGCATCGTGCGCACCGGCTTGCGCGGCCGCCGCCGGCAGTACGAAGCGCGGGCGCGGCTTGCCGAGCGCGACCGCCTTCTGGCGGACCTCGCCGACGAGCGGGCCCGCTTCGCGACCTTGGTCGAGCACCTGCCGGTCGGCGTCAGCTTGGTGGACCGGGACGGCCGGACCATGCTGTGCAACCCGGCATTCCGCCGCTTTCTCCCTGATGCGGTCATCCCGTCCCGGCAGCCGGATGGCGAGGAGACCTGGATCGCGTACGACGCGCAGGGCCGCCGTCTCACCCGGAATCAGTTTCCCGGGGCTCGGGCCTTGCGCGGCGACATGGTCCACGGCGTCGAGTTCGAGCATCGCCTGCCCGATGGATCACTGACCTGGACCCGGGTCAGTGGCGTGCCGGTGCACCACACGACGGGCGAGGTCAGCGGAGCGCTCGTGGTCATCGTCGACATCAGCGCCCAGAAAGCGGCGCAAGAGGCCCTGCAGCGTCTCACCGCGACGCTTGAGGCCACGGTGGCCGGGCGGACCCGCGAGCTGGCGACGACGCTGGAGCGGTTGCGCGGTGAGATCCGCGAGCGGGAGCGGGCCGAGGAGCAGCTTCGCCAGACGCAGAAGCTGGAAACCCTGGGCCAGCTCACCGGCGGGGTCGCGCATGACTTCAACAACCTGCTGATGGCCGTGCTCGGCAACCTCGAGCTGCTGCGCAAGCGCCTGCCCGCCGACGCCGCCACGGAGCGCCTGTTTGCGGGCGCTATGCAGGGCGCGCAGCGTGGGGCGACGCTGACCCAGCGGCTTTTGGCTTTCGCCCGCCGGCAGGACCTGCAGCCTCAGAGCGTCGATCTCACCGGGCTGCTGACCGGCATCAGGACATTGGTGGAGCGTTCGATCGGCCCGCGCGTGGTGGTCCGGATCGACGCGCCCGCCGTGCTGCCGCCAGCCCTGGTCGACCCCAACCAGCTCGAACTGGCGATCCTGAACCTGGCCGTCAACGCCCGCGACGCGATGCCCGACGGCGGCACGTTGAGCGTGAGCCTGGACGAGGTGCCGGCCGATGAGGCGCTTGGGCTGGCGCCCGGCACCTACCTGCGGCTGAGCGTTCGCGACACCGGCACCGGCATGGACGCGGACACCCTCGCGCGGGCGGTCGAGCCGTTCTTCTCGACCAAGGGCGTCGGCAAAGGCACCGGGCTTGGGTTGTCGATGGTCCATGGTCTGGCGGTGCAATCCGGTGGGGCGTTACGGCTGTCGAGCGTGCCCGGCCAGGGCACGCTGGCCGAGCTGTGGCTGCCGCAGGCGGCAGCAGTCCGGGCGGCGGAGCCGGTCGAGGTCTCGACTGTTGACGCACCATCCGCCACCATCCTGGTCGTCGACGACGATGCGCTGATCGCCATGAGCACCGTCGACATGCTGACCGACCTTGGGCACACCGTTCTGGAAGCGCATTCGGGTGCGCAAGCGCTCGACCTGCTGCGCGATGATCAAACGATCGACCTGCTGCTGACCGACTACGCGATGCCGGGCATGACCGGCGTTGAACTCATTGAGGCGGCCTGCGCGCTCCGGCCCGACCTGCCGGTGCTGCTGGCAACGGGCTATGCCGAGTTGTCAGAGGGCACGGCCACAGGCCTGCCGCGGCTCGCCAAGCCGTACACGCAGCATCAACTCGCGGCCGTGATCGCCAAGCTGCTGGCGAAAGCGTCGGAGACGACGATGCCGGTCGAGCGGAGCGGTGCTCTCCGATCCGTCTCACGCAAATCGGTCTGAGCC
Organism: Azospirillum sp. P4_B5; assembly: GCF_056402275.1. Taxonomy (NCBI): domain Bacteria; kingdom Pseudomonadati; phylum Pseudomonadota; class Alphaproteobacteria; order Rhodospirillales; family Azospirillaceae; genus Azospirillum; species Azospirillum sp. P4_B5. The sequence goes on along the minus strand of NZ_JBFUHT010000074.1, from coordinate 12,454 downwards.
CGATGATTGCAGGTCCGTCTCACGCAATGAGGGTTCGATCTCAGGTAATTCGGGTTTGCCGTGGGCGATGGTCTCACCGATTGTGGGCCGGAAATGACCGATGAAATCAGGTTGGACCGTCGATGATTGCGGGCCGCTACACGTAGCGCGGGATGCCGAGGGAGCCGGCCGCGCCGAGCAGGGCGTCGGCAATCGGGCCCCCTTGAATCCAGCACGCTGACGCCTTTGCTCAAACGCCCCGTGGCTGCGGAACTGATCCATCGCACGCGCAACCCGACCAACGAGAGGCGGGTGATCGTGTCGCTGACGGACCAAGGACTGGCTCTGCGGACTGGCTCTGCGCTCCAAAGCCGGTTGCCTGGGCGATACATTGCTCCGTGCCTCCGGGCAGTCACCCGACGCTTTGGGAAAGCTCAACCGCGAGATTGCACAACTGCGCGACGCCGTTTACGCGCATATCGGCGGCTGGACGTCACTCGACGCACATTGATGAGCGGGGCGCACGATGGTGCAGGGTGAGGGCAGTGCGAGGATGATGCGCCCCAACCGATCCTGTGGTCGATCCAGGCGTGGACAAAGCTGGTGGCCGGGAGCGTCATGCCTACGCCACAGGACCCGCTGCTTCCCGACGCCCGCCACGGAGGGCGAACGTCGGGGCGATGACCTCAGACAGTCCGAACGGTGCCGCCGTCGATGATAAACTCGGCGCCGTGGATCGCGGCGGCGCGATCTGAGGCCAGATAGGCAATGAGATCGGCAACCTCATCGGGCTCGGCCGCACGCCCGATCGGGATCCCGCCCAGAGCATCAAGGACAACTTGCCGCGCCTCCTCAATCGTGCCGCCATTGGCGGCCTGCAGACGCTTCAGAAAGTCGAGGGACGACTTGGTCATGATCCAGCCGGGGGAGACGGCGTTGACCCGCACGCCCTTCGGTCCGGTATTCGGTAGCAAACACACCCACGGCCAGATATCCGACAACTCATTGATTTAGCTACACTATAGCCCATTCCCTTCCAACGAGGAAGCCATGGGCGACACCTACCTGATCTCCGGCTTGACGGCCAAGCGTGCCGAAGTCTCCGGCATCATCGCTGACCTTGAAAAGCGCATCGCCCAGCACCGGGCCGATCTGGTCCACATCGACGCCGTGCTTCGCCTATGCGCCCCGGATGTCGTCCCCGAAGAGATCGCACCCAAGGCCGTCAGGAAGCGCAACGACTGGTTCAAGCCGGGGGAACTGTCCCGCATGGTGCTGGACGTTCTCCGCATCGCACCAGCCCCCATGACCGTCCGAGACATCGCCGTCGAGGTGATGCAGCGCCGAGGGATGGACACCACCGATGCACGCACCGGGAAGCTAGTCACGAAGCTGGTTCACAACGCCGTCACCCGGCAAACCGCCGATCTGGTGGAGCGGGTGGATGACGGGAAGGTAACCGCATGGAAGATCGCTGCATAACATTTCCCTACATCTGCATACAATAGTATGAGTTGTATATAAATTGACAACCCGCTGTTGCGCTGAACACTATCCAAAAGGTCTATCCTGACTGCCGTAGTATCCGCCTTTCGGAGAAGCGTTCGTGGCATCACAAGTCCAGCCGACGAGTCCACCTCAGGCTCAAAGCCAGAAGAATGAAACTGCCGTATCTGTTGTAGCCCAGCCAGCTCTTAGCCAAGGAAAAGCTGACGGCACTAGTTTGCCGCAGCATGCTGTCGACTATATGTCAGTGATGTCAGTCGCATCTTCTGCCATATCAACAACGGCAACCGTCGCTGGAGTAGCGATGAGTTCGTTTGGCTTGGCGCTGACTATTTTGACTGTGTTTGGGATCATCAGCCTAAAGCGTTTGGTTACTGGTCATTGCGAGAAGGCGCTGAAAGCCTACCTAGAAGGAGAACGGTTCAAGAACAAGGTTGATACCGCCATCGCAGATGCGATACAAGCTAAATGGGCCAATGTCGTGGTTCTCCATAGCACCGGCGGCAGCCCTGAGAATGACGGGACCGTTGGCCCCACACCACCGAGAGGCATCTGATGCTGATGCAGCACAACAGCGCGGAGATAATCCGGCAGTTTCAGCAGACCCCTCCAGTAGACGTGGTGGGGCTCGCGTTAGCTCTTGGCGTTAATGTGTATGCGGATCAGCTTCCTGATGGCATCGCTGGCATGATCGTCCATCGCCCTACGTACGGAAGCCGATCAGGGTACTCGATCATTGTCAATTCCCGTGATCCACTTGTCCGACAGAGGTTCACCGTAGCGCATGAAATTGCGCATTTCGTTCTGCACAAGGAATTTATTGGTGACGGCCTCACTGAGAACGCCATGCATAGAGCTGAGGGGCTCAGCAACTGGCAGGAGGTTGAAGCCAACAAGATGGCGGCCGATATACTGATGCCAGTTGATTTAGTTTCTGCCGAGATTGGGGCAGGAAATAGAAGCTTAGAGACTTTGGCGACTAAGTTTAACGTATCGCAGATTGCGATGGCAATAAGACTCGGAATACAATCCTAAACCAGATCATCAAACACAGATGAGGCCCTGTCCGCTGACGGGGCCTTTATTTTTTATATGTCTTCCAATCGCACTGCTGAGCACCCAATCGCCTTCATGCTGGCGAGAAAGAACCACGTTGGGAAGGCGCCCCGGTTGATCTTCACCGTGACGGAGCCTTCAGTTTCCTCAATCCCCATGGCGGACAACCTGCGGGCCAGTTCGTCATAGGTCACATCATGCCGCTTCAACTCGGCCTTCATGAACCGCTTGGCGCGGCCTGCCCATTCGTCCTTCGCTTCCATGCTCGTTGCCTCTCGTTAGCGCATGGAAGCTAACATATGTGATAGCTTTTCCGTTGACAAGGATGGCAGACAAAGCTAACGTATCTGTAAGGAAACACACGGATACGTCATCATGCCGCAGCACTTCCTCATGTCCGCCACCGCACGCACCGTCAGCCTGAAACAGGTTGCGCGCATGACGGACGGGGAAGCCCGCGCGCTGTTCCGCCAAATCCGCTGGCCCGACACCAAGGGCGCTGCCGTGTGCCCCTACTGCGATTGCCCGAAGTGCTACGAGTACACCACTCGGAACGTGTTCAAGTGCAAGGCGTGCCGCCGCCAGTTCTCCGAAACGTCCGGCACCCTGTTTGCCTCGCGCAAGCTGCCGATCCGGGATTACCTGATCGCCATCATCATCTTCGTCAACGCGGTCAAGGGTATCTCCGCCCTCCAGCTCGGCCGCGATCTCGACGTGCAGTACAAGACGGCCTACGTTCTGGCCCACAAGCTCCGCGAAGCCATGGCGGCGGAAGTCCGTGGCGTCGTGCTGGGTGGCGACGGCGCCGACGTGGAAGTTGACGGCTGCTATGTCGGCGGTCACGTCCGCCCCGAGAACCGCAAGGAAGACCGGAAGGACCGTCGCCTTGCCGAGAACCAGACGGGCAAGCGTCAGGTGGTTGTCGTGGCCCGTGAGCGCGACGGCCGGACGGTCACCCAGGTCTTCCGCTCCGAAGAGGAAAGCGTCGCCTTCATCAAGGCCCGCGTTGATCGCGCCTCCACCGTCCATGCCGATGAAGCCGCCGGTTGGAACTCCCTCCATGCCCGCTTCAACATGAAGCGCATCAACCACCAGGAAGCCTACAGCGCGGATGACGCCTGCACCAATCAAGCGGAGTCATACTTCGCCCGTCTGCGCCGTGCGCAGTGGGGCCAGTATCACCGGATCGGCGGGAAGTACCTGAACCGCTACGCCGCTGAGATGGCGTGGCGGGAAGACCAGCGCCGGACCAGCAACGGCGAGCAGTTCCGCACCGTGGGCTTCCGTGCCGCCGCGCTGCCGCCGTCCGTCGATTGGTCCGGGTATTGGCAGCGCGGCCGGGCGGCCTGATCCGTAAACCTCCGTAGGCGCTACTCAATGTCGCCTAGATCGAAATCGGGCTGATTACCGAAGTTACGTTCAAACAGTCTCCAGAAAAATTCCTTCTTCCCTGGAGGCGTCGCTCGCAGCAAAGTCATTACCGCAATGAGTTGTGATTTGAAGTGCTCGCGACCGTGCGACACGGTTAGATGAGAGTGATGCTTACGCTTTCTTCTTCCGTTTGAGCCGGTTGGATTTAGTTCATCAAGTTTCGGAAGTACGGGAGTGGGCATTTGTTCGTAAATTACCTTACGTATAAAGGTTCCGGCGTATCGCGGTGTCCTATTGTCTTCCGAGTATCGCCACCCGTAAGTGCGGCACAGAAGCTGAGTGAACTCTGGGGGGATTTCCTGCACCCATGTCCTGTGTTCCGGCAAAACATACGCCTCAAGTATGGCTTGCAGTTCGTTCTGGGAGCGCCGCTCTTGATATCGCGTCTGCTCATCAATGAGAGCGATCAGGCCAATGTACGTTAGGCCCGCGGTTAATCTCCGGATCTCTTCAACGACATGAAGCTGGTTGGGCCTTAACGCCTTCGCTGCCGCCGCGCGCTGCCAGATGTCGCAGATCTCAAGAAATGCCCTGGCCGTGATGCCGTGTGCCGAGCGACCACCCTGCCTCGGCACGTACTCAATATAGTTCAGCACCACCGAAAGATCGTTTGGAAAGAATGGCTTAAGTGCTGCTGGGCGCAGAATGTGAGGGAGTGCAGCACCGCCATCCGCGTCCGGTCCAGCTTTGAAGTATCCTGTCCGTGAGCGTTTGAGAGCGCGCCCAATTCCTCGCTGGGACAGGACGCGCGTCCCGTCTTCCAGCACGGCGCATTCTATCTCTGCGTCGGCAAGTTTGATCGTTCCGTCAGCAATGGCCTTCGGGAGCGGGCTAGGAGTACGAGTATCCACGGCTGTACCTTTCTAGCTATTTCGCAAGTGCGAACTGCCTTGACGCCAGCGTCCCCCCAGTGCATTCTCAGAGTTGCTTAGATACTGGGTCGCCGCAGTCCGCTACGGTGCCCACTTCGATCAAAAGCCGGGGTCCGCACCCCGGCCTTTTCTCTTTTGACGCGAGCACCATCCTTTATTGTGGATTACGCGCCGATGGAGAGTCAAGCGACTCCGTTCGCATAAGTTCACTTCCCGTGCCCTTAGCGTTCCGCCCGAATGCGAGGCGAATATTTATATGCGTACGTTGGTTATGCCGTGGGTGTGTTTGCTACCGAATACCGCTTCGGTCCCAGTTCCTTGGAGATCGACTTGCTGTAGGTCCTGAGCGCGGCCTTTGCGGCGGCGTAGCCAGTGGTCGATTCGGGAAGCGGCAGGATCGATTGGATAGACGTGATATGCACAATCGCGCCGGCACCCCGTTCCATCATCTGCGGAGCCAAGAGGCGATCAAGGCGGACAGCGGCCAAAAGGTTAAGGTTCAGCTCGGCGAACCAGTGATCTTCCGTCAGGGCAAGAAAGCCGCCGCCAGGCGAGGCCGAGCCGCCGATCACATGAGCGAGGATGTCGATGCCGCCCATACGCTCGAGCGCCGCCTTGGCCAGGGCTGCCCCGCCCTCGGTTGTCGTCAGGTCTGCCTGGACGAACTCGACGCCGTCGATCGGCTGTGGAGTTCCGCGGGCGGCGGTGATCACCCGGGCGCCGCCGGCCAGGAAGCGATCGACGGTAGCGCGGCCCAAGCCCTTGGTGCCACCGCTGACGAGCACTCGTTTTCCCGCGAACTCAGTTGGGTCAGCCTTGATGTTCATACCGTGATCTCCAAGGCTTGGATCGCGTCGTGTTCGAGCGTGAAGCGATAGGTGAAGCGGATGGGGCTGCCCTTGAAGTCGCCATGGGCAGGACCTTCGGCCACGACTTGGCCGTTCTCGTCGCGAACTGTGTCCGGCGTGAAGATGGCCTTGACCGCAATCACCTCGTCTTCAAACAAGGTTCGCAGCTCGGCGTGGCCCTTGTGACGTTTTCCGTTGTCCAAGAGGACCGCGTCGGCGGCAAAAGGCGTCAGCATGCCGTCCACATCGAGTTGTGCATTGGCCTCGATATAGTCGGCTATGGGTTTGGGTGGTTCGATCGACATCGCTCGGCTCCTTGACGTTGCAAGGTTGATTTAGAGCCAAACATCAATCACGATAATCGGGGCAAACCGGCATGCGGCATTGCGAAAAGCGGGACAATGTCGAAACACGGTCTGATCGAATTTGATGCTGTTCTCGCCATTGCGCGGCGTGGATCGTTCCGGGCAGCGGCGCTGGAACTTGGCCTGTCGACCACCGCACTGAGCAACGTCATCGGGAAGCTGGAGCGTCAACTCGGCGTCCGACTGTTCAATCGCACGACCCGGAGCGTCTCCCTGACCGACGCGGGGCGGCAGTTCGTGGACAAAATCGGTCCCGCGCTCCAGGACATCCATGAGGCGATGGAAAACGCCCAGTCGCAGCAGGATACGCCATCGGGCACCTTGCGGATCAACAGCTTTGCCGCGGCCGCGCGGGAGATCCTTCCCCTCCTGCTCCAGTTCCTGCGGCTCTATCCGCAGGTCCATGTCGATCTCGTCACCGAGGGCCGACTCATCGACATCGTCGCGGACGGTTTCGATCTCGGCATCCGCACCGCGGACCTCGTCCCCAGCGACATGATCGCGGTGCCGCTTGGTCCGCGCCGCCGCTATGCGGTGGTTGCATCACCGGGCTATTTCCGGACTCGGGACCAGCCGAGGTCGCCCTCCGACCTGTTTTCCCATCCGTGCATCCGCGTGAGATTGCCCAATGGAGCGCTGTATCGGTGGCAGTTCGAGAAGGGTGGACAGCCGATCCAGATCGACGTGGACGGCCCGATCACCCTGGATGAGGCCAGCCTCGCCCGCATGGCCGTGCTGGAGGATGTGGGGATCGGCTTCTTCATGGAGTCCGACGTGCAAGGCGATCTTGCCGCCGGCCGCCTGGTTCGCATTCTCGAAGACTGGACCCCGCCCCTGGAACAGCTTTGCCTCTACTATCCCAGCCGGCGACACTCGTCTGCCGCGTTCAAAGCATTCATTGATCTTGCCCGGAAATTTTCTGCTTCAACAACTGCGACGGCTTGATCATCGCCGCAGGGTTCCATTGCAAAGATTGACGGCGGGCGGCGATCGCCCCGCCCTTTCGCGACAGCACTCATACCGGTTCCGCCGAACCCACGACGAGGTGCGCAACTTCCTACGCCCGGCAACCCGGCGCAACCAGCACGTCTCTGCGGCGCAGCGACGGGCGATCCATGTCCAAAAAGTCGCTGCTCTGCGCGATATGATCGGCCTCGCGTCGTTCACGGCGCCCGCCGCCAGACCTTCGGCATCGTCGACTCAGGTATGGCGCGACACCTGACGGAACCGAGACGACTGCAGCGATCTTGGAGTTTCTCGGACAACCTTGAATCATCTCCGGGCCGCACATCATGCGGTCGCATTCACGAGATGGCCCGATACGGTCGAGATGAACGCACGAAGACGCTGAAGACGCCGCAGGTCCCGGTGATATCCCATCCAGATCTCTCGCGCCGGCGGCGGCGTCGGCAGGTCCAGTCTGCGAATACCCGGGATCTGATTGCCGACCACGCGGGGCAGGACGGCGATTCCGACGCCTTGCCTGCACATGCGCCCCTGGACGTTCCGGTTGTTCGATCGCAGGATCGGCCTCGCGTTGGGGAAACTCTCGATGAGCCACGCGATGTCAGGGAAATGGCCGGTGGACGTGTCGTGGGTGATCAGCCGGAAACCGGTCCCATCGCCATATTTCGGCTCCTGCGCCTCTTCCGCGATGTAAACGCCGTACTCAAGGCGGAAGAGCCGTCGCTGAACAACGTCAGCGGTGTCGAACGGAACGATACGGAAAGCGACGTCGGCCTCCCGCTGGGCGAGATTGAACAGGCGCGTGCCGGTCAGGATCTCGACGTCGACATTGGGGTAGGCTTTCGAGAAATCCGCCAGGATGGGAGGCAAGACATAGGCCCCGAACCAGTCCGCGGATGAAATGCGCAGACTGCCTTTGAGGTTCTGCTCCTGCCCCGCAAGCCGGCGCTCCATCGCCAGCGCGCTTTCCTCCATCTGCTCCGCCAGCGCGATGATCCCGTGGCCCTCTTCGGTCAGAACAAGACCGTCCGCGGTGCGCTGGAAGAGCGTGTGACCGATCGCCTGCTCAAGTGCGCGGAGGCGCCGGCCAACGGTCGGATGGCTTGTCTGAAGAGAACGCGCGGCGGCGCCGAGTGTGCCGGATCGCGCAATCGCGAGAAAGACTCTGACGTCACTCCATTCCATGACAACCACCCACACAAAACTGAACGCCGGGAGTACAGTTATGTCACTTACTGAACAAATCCAAATGCCTAGATTGCCATCATCGTCTGGAGATGCGTCCTTCTGCGGATCCGCCAGACCCATGCGGGCCGCCGCTTGGGTGAAGGAATCGTGACCCTGGCTGTGGGGCCCAAGGAAAGCTCGTCCGGACGGAACAGAGAGGATTTTCCTGAGGGGTCGCGGAACGCGGCGGCCCGCCTCGATACTCGCAAATGAGGACCTCGACGATGATCACGATGCTGGTGACCTATGCGGGCGATGAGGAAACGCCGTTCGACCGCGACCATTGGATCAACGTGCACTTCCCGCTCGTGCGGGAAAGCTGGGGACGTTATGGGCTGGTAAGCGCCGGTGGGTTCTTCCCGCAAGGTGACGGTGCCGGGCTAATCGCGGTCGGGGTCGTCAACTTCCACGACGAGGCCGCCATGAAAGCGGCGCTCAACTCGCCCGAGACCGCCCAGGTCATGGCTGACGTCGACATCGTCACCGCCGTGAAACCGCAGCGCAGCATCGTGAAGCCACTCTGAGCGGCACAGCGGCGCCTGTCGATTGCCGGGGCCGCTGAGCTCTCCAGGTCTGCGCCCCGGCGCGTCGCAGCGATCGGCGGTGCTCTCTATGCACTCAGCGGGGCGTGCGCCGATGCCGGCCAACTTGCTCACGTCTTCATTGTGGCTCTCCTCTGCATCGCCACCCGCCAACTCGTCGGCGCAGGTCTCGGCCTGATGATCGCCCGGCAGCCTGCGTCCGATCCCGCGCACAGCTCTCATCCGAAACAGGAGATAGAACATGCAGATCGGGTTTGTCGGTCTCGGCAATATGGGCTCGGCAATGGCCCTGAACCTCGTGAAGGCAGGCCATGACGTGCGGGCCTGGAACCGTAGCAAGGTCGCTCAGGAAAGCGTTCCCGGGGTAATGCTGGTCAAGCGCGCGACGGATGCATTCCAAGCTGACGCAGTCTTCACGATGCTATCCGACGACCCTGCCATTCGGGAGGTGATCCTCGATGCCGGCCTGCTGGCAAGCGCGCAACCAGGGCTGACCCATGTTGTCACATCGACGATCTCGGTCGCCTTCGCGCGGGAACTGGAGCTGCTGCACGAAGAGGCAGGCCTTGGCTATGTGTCCGCACCGGTCCTCGGGCGACCGAACGTAGCGGCGAGTGGCCAGCTTAACATCCTGGCGGCCGGGAAGGCCGATGCCGTTGCCGCGGTCGAGCCGCTGCTCGCTTCACTCAGCAAAAAGGTCTGGAGGTTGGGGGAGAGCCCCGCTCGGGCGAATACGGCGAAGCTCGCCTGCAATATGATGATCGCCATGGCTATCGAGGCGATGGCCGAGGGTGTCGTGCTGACCGAGAGCGTCGGCCTCGACCGTGCGGATTTCTTTGAACTCATCCTAGGCACCCTTTTCTCGGGTCGCGCCTACGAGAGCTACAGCGCGCAGATCGCGGAACGGTCATTCGAGCCGGGTTTCAAAGCCGAGCTCGCGCTCAAGGACATGCGTCTCGCGACCGAGGCCAGCAACGAGATCGGGCGCACGCTCCCGATGCTCGAAGCGGTCCGCGAGGGGCTCGGCAAAGCTGTCTCGGCGGGCTTCGGGAAGAAGGATTGGTCGATCATGGCCGACATGACGGTTCGCGGCGGCGACAGCCTGGCGTCGTCTGAAACCAACTCGGAGAAGAAACAATGAAGACTTGGCTCATCACCGGCTGCTCGAGCGGCTTCGGGCAGCGCCTCGCGCTCGCCGCGGCACAACGCGGCGATCAGGTCATCGCGACGGCCCGTGATGTCAAAACGATCGAAGACATGGCCGAGCCTTTCGGCGGCCGCATGATCACCTTGCCGCTGGACGTGACGGATGCGGCGGCAACCAAGGCAGCGGTCGCAAAGGCGGTCGAGACATTCGGCGGGTTTGACCTGCTCGTGAACAATGCCGGCTACGGACTGTTCGGCGCGATCGAGGAAGGCACGCCCGAAGACTATCGGCCGATGTTTGAGGTGAACGTCTTCGGTCTGATCGAAACCACCAGAGCCGCCCTGCCCGTCCTGCGACAGTCGGGCGGAACGATCGTCAACATGTCGTCCGGCGCCGGCATCGCGGGCAGCGGCGGCGGAGGTTATTACAACGCCGCCAAGTTCGCCGTGGAAGGGATTTCCGAAGCGCTTGCCAGCGAGCTGAAGCCGTTCGGCATCCGCGTGCTGATTGTCGAGCCTGGGCCGTTTCGCACCGATTTCCTTGGCCGTTCGATCAGGATGGCGGCCAACGAGATGCCGGAATACGCCGCGAGCTCGCGCAAGCACTACCGCGAAACCAACAACGGCAATCAGGCGGGCGATCCCGACAAGGCGATCACGGTGATCCTGCAGGCAGTCGACGCCGATGACGCCCCGCTTCATTTGCCACTCGGCCCCATCGCGCACGCGATCGCCGAACGAAAGCTGGCTGCGTTCCGCAGCGATATCGACGCTTGGCGCGACATCTCGATCGCCACCGATTTCGATCAGCACTGAGCGCTGGCCGCGAGCTTTGTTTAAACGTCAACATCGACTGGAAAGCGATCATGATCGCAACTTTGAAGGGGTTTACCCAGCAGCTGGTGCCGGTGAATGGCATCAAGATCAACGCTGTCACGGGAGGCTCAGGCCAGCCGATCCTTCTGCTTCACGGCTGGCCGGAAACATGGTGGGAATGGCACAATGTGATGCCGCTGTTGGCCGAGGATGTCAGCGTGGTGGCCATCGATCTGCGCGGCGCGGGCTTTTCCGACTGCCCGCTCGACGGCTATGACAAGGCAACGATGGCGCGCGACGCGCACGAGGTCATGATTGCCCTCGGGCATGAACACTACGCCGTGTGCGGACATGACATCGGCGGAATGGTCGCCTTGCCGCAGGCCGCCATCTACCGGGAGGCTGTCACCCACTTGGCCGTCCTCGACGTTCCGCTTCCCGGCTGGACCGGATGGGAGGCTACGACCGCAGGGCTCTGGCACTTCAGCTTCCATATGAACCGGGATCTACCCGAGCGCCTGATCCATGGCCGTGAATATGACTATGTTTCGACTTTCATGGCAGAGCGTTTCTACGATCACAGCACCTTCAATCCGGCGGACATCGAGATCTATGCGAAGGCGATGGCTCTTCCTGGCCGCACGCGCGGCGGCATGGAATGGTATCGCACCCTCGCCGCCGATCATGCGGCGGCTCTTGAGTACAAGAAGACCCCCCTCGGGATACCGGTGCTCGGTCTGGGTGGGGACCAGCGGTTCGGTGCGCAGATGGTGCCGATGCTCAAGGAGTTTGCCAGTCAAGTGACAGGTGGCTCGATCGCGCGGTGCAGCCACTATGTCGCGGATGAGCGGCCCAATGAAGTCGCGGCCGCCCTGATCGATTTCCTCAAGGCCAACTGAAACTAAGACCAGCTGAAACTCTGCGCCCGCGCCGTCGCGGGCTGGGCGGATCGCGACGCTGCGGGCGAATTGCACCCGAAGCGGTCGCGATGGATCGACAAAATCAAGGAGACTGTCATGACCGCACCCCTCATTCGCGGCGTCAATCATATCGGTATTACGGTGCCCGACATTGAAGCGGCAAAATCGTTCCTGGTGAAAGCCTTTGGCGGCCAGGTGATCTACCAATCCTTCGGACCGCAGGATCCATCGCGGCAGGGACCCGAATTCGAGCGGGCCGTCGGCGCTTTCCCCGGAACGGTCGTGCGTGCGCAGGCGATGGTCAAGATCGGAACCGGACCCGATATCGAACTCTTCGAAATGCACGGCCCCGAGCAAGCCCAGCCGATCCGGGCGAGCGACTTCGGCATCACGCACTTCGCTCTCTACACCGACGACATCGACGCATCGGTCGAGCGCTTCGAGAAGGCTGGAGGCACCCCCCTCACCGCGCCGCGCGCTATTCCCTATGCTACCGAGAAAGGTCCTGGAAACAAGGTCTGCTACTGCCGCATGCCCTGGGGCACGACGATAGAATTCATCACCACGCCGGACCGTATGCCCTATCATGACCAGACCGATCTGCGCAGGTGGCAGGACGAGGACTGAGCAGGGGAGCTATGCGGGAAAGTGGGTGATGACGGTCTGAAGAAGGCGGCGTATCGAGGCGGGTGACGAAGCCTGCCAGAACCTCCACGAGGGAGCGATACGCCATGGACGAGATTAGCAAGGTTGTCCGCTTACGTCAGCCGGAGGAGATCG
>NZ_JBFUHT010000073.1:0-18523 GCF_056402275.1 Azospirillum sp. P4_B5 | reverse complement strand
CCCGAGGGGGCGCCTGCGCCAGCGTTGTGGGCGCGCTCCGGCGCCCCCTCGCGCTTACGCCCCTGTTCCTTGTCCATTTCAAAGACCTCCGGTTGCGGTTCAATCTACCGCAGCCGGGTGTCTCATCGAACCGTGCCGCGCCCCAACCTGGATCAAGCATCTTCCGACCGGGGCCAGGCGATGAGGAGGTAGCTCCACCTCCTGTTGCCGGATGGGACAGTTCAGTCATGGAGCCGGAGAAGAAGCGATGATTCCCCTCATGGGACTGAAACGACGGCTTGAGCGGAAAAAGCGCCCGCCGGCCCCTTTCGTACGGAGCGTCCAACGAAATTACCCACCCTGTCGGGAATGAATGGGCGTCCGGCTGTTAAGTGCCAGCTCTCCCCGTTTCCCTTGACGCAGTGTGCCATGCCTGATTCTGCATCTTTGATGCAACTCGACCGCACCGCTTTCCGCTTGGACCGGTCCGCGACCTGCACCGCCCCGGCCGAAGGCGCGCTGGCGATCGAGCTTGCCAGAGGCGCCGCCTGTTCGCAGGCGGTGCCGTTGGTCGTGACCCGCAGCGACACGCGGGCGGCCCGGCTCGCCAGGGCGATCCGGGACGCAGCACCGGACCTCGAAATCCTGCTCATCCCAGGTTGGGACGTCCCCCCGGGCGAGCGGGTTCAGCCATCGCGGGCTGTGCTTGGGCAACGGGCTTCTGCCATCGCCGCCTTGTCCCGACCGGCCAAAGGCGCCGGGCGGCTGGTTCTGGCGACCGCCGAGGCGGCGCTGCAGCGTCTTCCGCCTCCCGACGCCTGGCCCGACGTCGCGTTGGTCATCGCGACGGACGCACTCTATGAGGAGGAGACTTGGCGGAACCGCCTCGTTGCCGGCGGCTACATCCTCGACGAGCGGATCGACGAACCGGGGGAAGCCGCTTTTCGCGGTTCCGTAGTGGAGATATTTCCAGGCGACGCCGACCGCCCCATCCGCTGCGACATCGTCGATGGCCGGGTCGCACGGATACGGACCTTTGATCCGGCAAGCCAGCGCTCGACGGGCGACTGCGACCGGATCACCGTTCATCCGGTGACCGAAATCCCGGCGGCACCGGAGATCGTCGCACGGTTGATCCAAGGGCTGGAGACCCGCAGAGACCCGGTGGCCGCAGGGCTTGCGGAGGAACTCGCCGCCGGACGGCGCCCCTCCGCTTTCGAGCGCCTGCTGCCCCTGGCCTACGACCGCCTGCCGAGTTTGCTTGAGCTTCTTGCCGACAGTCCGGTCGTCATTGACGAGGGGGTCGGCGACCGGCTTGAGGCGCGGTTCGACGACGTGGAGGAAGCCGAGGCATCGGCCATGCACCTCGACCGCAACGCGTGGGAGACAGGGTTACGAGGGCGCGCGGTTCTGACCCTGGAGCCCGACGGGCAAGCCTCGTCCAGGGAAGCGCCGGCGGTGTCCGAACGCACCCTCCCCCGCCTCGCCGGAGAGAGGATTGCCGCGGGCGAATCCGTGATCATTGCCGCTGCGAACGCCGCCGACGCGGCCAGGATGGCGGAGCGGGTGGCGGCGGCGACCGGCCGACCGGTGCCGGTGCTCGACCGCTGGCCGGTGGACGGGCTTCCCGTGACGCCGGCAGCCCTGGTGCTTCGGGTCGCGGCGGGCTTCACGTTCGACGGCGTGACGGTGCTCGCCCAACGCCCCCGTCCGGAAGGCGGAGCCGGCCCGGTCGCCCCGCTGGCACCCGTCGACCTGTCGTGCGACGATCTTGCGGTCCATCTCGACTACGGGATCGGTGCGGTGCGCGGGCTCGAAACGGTTGAGGCCGGAGGCCAGCCGGCAGACGTGTTGGTGATGGAGTATGCCCGCGAGAATCGGCTCCTGGTGCCGGCGGCGGACCTCGACCGCGTGTGGCGCTACGGCAGCAGTGACGCCCGGGTGGCGCTCGATGGGCTCAAGGGCGGAAATTGGATCACCCGCCGTGCGGAGTTGGAGCGCGAGATCGGCCGAACCGCCAAAAGCCTCGTGCGCCAAGCCGAGCGCCGGGCCAGCACGAAAGCCCCCGTGATCGCGCCGCCCGCCGGACCGATGCGGCGCGTGGCCGCCCGCTTCCCCTACGAGGAGACCGCAGGGCAGCGGCGCGCCATCACCGCGGTGATGGCCGAACTCGCCAGCGGGCGGCCCATGGACCATCTGGTCTGCGCCGACGTCGGCTATGGCAAGACCGAAGTGGCGTTGCGCGCCGCGGCGGCGGTCGCTTTCACCGGCCGGCAGGTTGCCGTTCTTGCTCCGACCAGCGTGCTCGCCCGCCAGCACTTGGAGGTGTTCCGACGGCGGCTGGCCGGCTTGGGCCTGCGCATCGAGCCGTTGACCGGCGGCATGGCGGCGTCGGCCGCAAAGGCCGTGCGCGAAGGCCTCGCCGACGGATCGGTGGCGATCGCGGTCGGTACCCATGCCCTCTTGTCGAAGACGGTGCGCTTCGCCGACTTGGCGTTGGTCGTCGTCGACGAGGAGCAGCGCTTCGGCACCGTGCAGAAGCGGGCGTTGGCCCGGCTTTCGGCCGGCGTCCACTGTCTGGCGCTCAGCGCCACGCCGGTTCCGCGGACGCTGCAGGGGGCGCTGGCGGGACTGCGGGGAGTCAGCGTCATCGATACTCCCCCGGTGCGGCGCCGCCCGGTGCGCACGCGGGTCACCCCCTATGACCCTTCGGTTCTGCGGTCCGCCTTGTTGCGCGAAAAGGCGCGGGGCGGACAGAGTTTCTGCGTCGCCCCGCGGATCGCCGACCTGCCGGCGCTGGAGGCCGAGGTGCGCGCGCTCGCCCCCGGTCTGTCGGTCGCCGTCGCGCACGGCCGTCTCCCCATTGCCGAACTCGATCAGGTCATGGTCGATGTGGCGGAAGGAACGGTCGACGTGCTGGTTTCAACCCCCATCATCGAGACCGGCATCGACATTCCCCGCGCCAACACCATCGTGATCCGCCGTCCCGACCTGTTCGGGCTCGGCCAGCTCCATCAGCTCCGCGGCCGGGTGGGGCGCGGGGGAGCGCAGGCCTACGCGTATCTGCTGACCGATCCGGACACTCCGCTCAACGAGCGAACCGAACGGCGGCTGGGCTCGCTTGAGGCGATCGAAAGCCTGGGCGGTGGCTTCGCCCTCAGTGTGCTCGATCTCGACCAGCGTGGGGCGGGCGACCTGCTGGGAACCGATCAGAGCGGCCATCTGCGGTTGGTCGGAACCGAGCTGTACCAGCATCTGCTGGCCCGCGCGCTGGCCGGCGCCGAGATGGACGATTCCCCCGAACTGCGCCTGGGCGTGCCGCAGAGCATTCCCGCCGCCTACCTTCCGGAGGAGGAGTTGCGCATCGGCCTGCACCGCCGCCTCTCGCGTCTGCGCGACGAAGCGGCGGTCGAGCCGTTGCGCGAAGAGATCGAGGACCGCTTCGGGCCGTTGCCGGAGGAGGTCGAGCTGTTGCTGGCGGCCGCCGCGCTCCGCGCGCGTTGCCGGCGGCTGGGCGTCGCCGCCCTGGTCGCCGGACCCTCGGGTGTCTCGCTGACCCTGAACGACACACCCTGCCGGGCCGTGCGCGAAGCGGCGCTGGAGCGTCTCGGAACCGGACAGGTGCGTCGGACAGACGACCGCCTCGTCTTTGCGCTGAGCGCCGAAGGACCGTCGGAAATCCTGAACAATGCGCGCGCCGTGCTCGATCAGCTTCCGCCTGTCGGCACGGCCTGAGCGGACAGCCGCTCCACATCGCCACCTTGTGGAGCGACACGCGGCGATCCCCGTTATGATGGCCGGGAGTGTCATTCGATGGATGGCCCATGCCGAAGCTTGGCGAGCGGAATGGCAACGAGACGTGGCGGATCAAGTCTGCGCCCCGGCGGGGCCGGGTTCTTCATGTCCGCTCCGGAATGTCGGCGGAACAGACGCTCGCCCTTCGTGTCGGGCTCGTCGTCGTCCTGATCGCCCTGGTCATCGCGGTGTTCTGGTTCGACCGCGATGGGCTGAAGGACCAGATCGACGGCCATGTCAGCTTTTCTGACATTCTCTATTTCGCGATGATCACCGTCACCACCGTCGGCTACGGCGACATCGTTCCGGTCAGCGACACCGCACGGCTGATCGACGCCTTCGCGGTCACGCCCATCCGCATCTTCATCTGGTTCATCTTTCTGGGCACCGCCTACGAATTCGTCGTGCAGCGGATCATCGAGGATTTCCGAATGAGCCGAATTCAGAAGCATCTGCAGGGGCATATCGTGCTGTGTGGCTTCGGGCACAGTGGCTTCATCGCCGCGCAGGAGACGGTCGCCAAGGGACATCCGGGCGAACGGATCGTCGTGATCGACCAATCGGAGGAGCGCATCCGGATGGCGGCCGAGGCGGGGTTCATCGGGTTGCTCGGCGACGCCACCAGCGAAGAGATATTGACCCTTGCCTGCGTGGGAAGCGCCAAGGCGGTGATCGTCAGTTCGGGCCGGGACGACACCACCATTCTGGTGATCCTGACCGTCCGTCACCTGTCCGCCGGCACCAAAATCGTGGGCAACATCAAGCAGGAGGAGAACATCAAACTGGCCAAGCTGAGCGGCGCCGACTTGGTGGTGTCGCCGCCCAGGATCGGTGGCTATCTCATGGCCGATGCCGTGGAAACCAGCCATGCGACACCCTTCCTGTGCGACCTGATGTCGGTGGGTGGCCAACTGGTGCTGACGGAGCGCCCGGCGGCCCGGGACGAAATCGGCAGGACCATGGCGGAGGCGACCGCCGGCGTGGTCGTGCAGATCCACAGCAATGGCCGCGCCATTCCCTTCACGGAACGTCACCGCCACATCATCCAGCCCGGAGACCTGCTGCTTGTGATCAGTCCGGCGCACGGTGACGATAAGGCAGAAGGCCAATAAACGCCGTCGGTTTTCGAAGGCGCTGCCCGGATCGGCTGTGCACGGCCTCCATGGTTGCCAGGAACGCGCCAAGTCCGAAGGTGATGCCCGAAGCGGCGGTTATGGGGTGCCGGCGGAAGGTGATGAGCGCCCACCACGGCCCGCTTGCCGTTTCCAAGCCTCCTCGTAGAAGCGACGCATGGACGCCGCTCCCGCGCCGGATGAGGCGAATGACCAATAGCCGATCTGGAAGGCGAGATAGCAGGGGAGATGGAAGGCCACCAGCCGCCTTGAAGCGGCCACTGCGCCGCACAGTCGGTCGGCTTCCGCTGCCGGAAGGCCGAACTCGACGATGGCCCCCGCCACGTCCCAAGCGATGTCCTGGCAACCGATCAGGTCATGAGCGTCGGCGTGATCGAGCGAGTCGGTCTTCAGCACCCGGCCGTCGGTGGTGCGCAGCCACTCCCAGATGTGAAGGCGGTTGTCGGTGACGACGCGCCGGACCCCGGCGTCCAGTTCCCTCAGCGTGTCCGCCGTCCAGCGATCCAAGGAGGCCGTTGCCGCGGCGCCCAGCGCCTCGCCGATGTTCACGCGCGCCATCGCCAGGAGATCCGGAAGGCTGGCGCCCGTGTCACGCTGCGCCGGAAAGCGTTGGGTGCGGAACAGGAGATAGTCGGCCAAGCGCTCCAGAGGCATGGTGGAGGGCGGATGCGCGCCGTCCAACCACCTCTCCGCCAGGAAGCCGTGCCGAAGCGCGATGGGTTCGGTCGTGAAACCCGCCTGATGCAACGCGCGGGCCCGGGCCAGCTTGGCCTCGCCCTGGCGTCCGAGGCCGGCGAATTTCAAAAGCCAGGAGCCGGAGGCGGTGCGCAACAGGAACTTGCGGCGCTCCTGCTGCGTATGGACCGGCGGCCAGTCCGCCACCGCATCCGCCGCCAAATCCGCCGCCAAATCCGCCGATGCCGTCCGCCAGGCGCCGCCCGACAAATCACGCAACGGTGCGACCGCAGGGCCGAGCGTGTCCTCGAACCAGCGCTCCAAGGGCGGCACCGGGCCATGCGCGGCGTGCGCCAATTCATCGAAGCCGATCACCGGACGCACCGCCTCGGCCCAGCGGCGGCGATGCCGGTCGGATGAGTGCGGACCCGGAGCGCCGCCATGGCTGGGAAGGAACGCAATCCGCCGGGACGGCACGCCCGCCGCCTCCAGCCAATCGGCGACGGCGCCGAACGAGCTGCCGGACAGACCCGGCCCTTCATCGACGATCACATAGGACGCGCCCGCGTCGGCCAGCAGGGCGGCCCGCTGGCGGGCCGACACGCGGACGACGCGCTGGAACGGATGACCGATCGGACGCAGAGTGACCGGAGGCGCAGCGTCCAGCGCAACCGCCGCCATCGCCGCCAGTCCGGTTCCGATGCTGCGCAGGCCAATCACGACGAACGGAACAGGCAGGTCCGTCAGAAGCCGGGCCGCATCCTCCAGATAGGCTTCCGGATAGAGGCTGTAGAAGGCATAGCCTTCAGGTCGGCGTATCCGCACGGTTTCGGGCAACGGTTGCGCCGACAACGTCTCCAGCCCAGCCGCCAGCGCGCAAGCGCCCGGCTGCGGCTCGCCGCGCCAGGGCCGGGCGACGGCGCGGGCCAGCTCCATCACGACCGCCATCGCCGCGTCGCGACACGGGGTGCAATCGTCCTCCCCCAGCGCGGCGAATTCCGCGTCCGCGAGGCCCTGCGCGAGTTCCGCCGCCTTGATGAACAGGGACACCAGCAGGGCATGACGGATCAGCCCGTCAGGCTTGGCGGCGGCTGTAGGACAGGCGGCGGCGATCTGCGCCACGACGACGCGTGGGTCCTCAAGACGGTCGCGATCCCCATAAACCAGCATGGTTCAACCGCTCAGCGTGGCGAGGTGTCTTGGTCTACCGTCTCCTATTCCATCGCCAGCAGGGGGGACGGCGCTGCCGGAGCGGTGCTGGCGTAGCGACGGACCATGGCGGCGCAGAATTCCGCGAACTCCTCGGCGACCTGAGGTGGGCTGGTGTGGTGTGGTTCGATTCCACGATGCTCGGGCGTGAAGCAGAAAGTTATGGTGACATCGAAATCGTCCAGCGCTTCCATCTGACGGTCGAACCAGGCGAGCGCATTCGGCCGGAAGCTGTCGGCCCAGGAGAGACCGGTGCGCAGGTGCCGGACGCCCAACCGCTTCATCCAGGCCACCGCATCATCCAGCCGGTGATCCTCGAAGTGAAACCATTGGCAAATCCCCATCTCGGCCGCATAGGGCGCGTAGGCGTCGAGCGCCGGCTTGGGCGTGCCATCCGCCCGCAGCAGCCCCATATGGAAATGACGGTAGTAGGAGGAGCCCTCCGCCTCCTTGTGGCGCGTCGTCGCCTCCCAGGCGCTGGGAAGATCGTAGAGGCTGTACCAGTGAATGCGTGGAACCCGGCCGATCAGCAGTTCGGCGGTGCGGGCGACGCCCCAGGCCTGCACCTCCTCGGCGCCGAAGGATGAGACGCCGGCCTCCGTCACCCAGATGGGCTTGCCGGTGACGGCGCGGATTTCCTCGATCTTCTCCGGCCATTCCCGGATCTGCCAGAGATTCCAGTCGAGCGGAAAGCCATGCACCGCCACCACGTCCACATGGTCCAGCGCGCCGCGCTCGTCCAGGCGGCGTATGAAGGAAGGATCGATGGGCGAGATGCCGCCCAACACGCGCGTGAGCGCACCGTTCTCCGCCCGGATCGCCTGTCCGGCCAGGATCGTCATGCGGGAGAACAGATCCCATTCCGGATCGAGATCGGGATTCCAGTGGGACTTGTTGTTGGGCTCGTTCCAGATCTTGGCGGCTTCGATCATCCCTGGCTTTCCGTCTTCGTGTGGTTTTCCAGCGCCTGTCCGGCGGATGGTGCGGCGGCGGATGGCAGGGCGGGATAGACGGCGCCCGCCTCCGTCGGCCGTGCTGCGCGGCGGCAGACATAGACCTCCTGCTCCGGATGCTCGACGATCCGAAAGCCGGCGCTGCGCAGCATAGCCTCGGCGCAGGCGGCGTTCGGGACCCACCAGTTCGTCCAGTCGCCGGAATACCGGTGCTCGATGAAATGCAGCTTCGGATAGCCGGGTGCGTTGAAATGGCCCTGCTGGCGGAAGTCGTAATCGATGCCCACCGGTTCGACCGTCTCGGAGCCGCGTTGCATGGATTGGAAGATCATCAGGTCGCGGGCGGCATGCTCGTGGATCAGGTCGAGAGCCAGCAACGGGTGGCGCAGATGGTAAAGCACCCCCATGAACAGGACGACGTCGAACCGCTCCCCCAGCAACGCCAAGTTGTAGACCGACAGCTTGCGGAATTCGATGTCCTGGCGGGTCACTTCGGCGGCGAAGCGCGCCTGTGCGAGATAACGGTCGTCGAAGTCGATTCCCACCACCCGCTCGGCGCCGCGCCGCTTCATCTCGATGGAGTAGAAGCCACCGTTGCAGCCGATATCGAGCACCGTCAGGCCGCTCAGATCCTGCGGGACCGCATGGGCGAACCGCCGCCACTTCACGTTCGGGTAGTCGTGCAGGAAGTGGTCGGGGGCGGTGCTGACGCCGTTCAGATCGATGTTGTGGAACCAGTCCCCCAGCGCGGCGACCCGGGCGCGGATCTGGTCGGTCGTCAGATTCGTCATTCCGCCGCCTCGTTGATGCTGTGGACCTTCAGGCCCCATTCCCCGGCGATCAGCACGCTGCGGGACGCCGGAGCGATCTCGAACCGGGCGTGGAAATCCACGGAAAGCCCCAGGGCGTGGGACAGCGCCGCCTTGATGACGTCGGCGTGGCTGACCAGCGCGACGGTCCGGCCGGCGTACCGGCGGCGCAGCCGCTCGATGCAGCGCGTCATCCGGGCCTGAACCTCCGTCATCGTTTCGCCTCCAGGCGGGCGGGCGTGCGACCGCGCGCTGTTCCACACATTCCAAGCCGGGTCGCCGCGCAGTTTCTCGAAGCGCATGCCGGCCCAGGCGCCGAGATCAAGCTCGTTGAGATCCTCCTCCACCTCCACGGCCAAGGCCTGTGACGCGGCGATCGCCGCCGCCGTTTCCACGGCACGCTCCAATGGGCTGGACAGCACGGCGGCGAACCGGTGACGCGCCAATGCAACGGCCAGCGCGTCGGCCTCGCGCCGGCCGGCCTCGCTGAGCGTCACGCCGGGCATGCGTCCGCACAACACGGAGCCCAGCCGGTCGTGCGACGCGTGACGCAGCAGGACCAAGGTCGTTTCCACGCAACCCGCTCACGCCCGGAAGCGCGGGCCGTCCACCGCCTCGCCGGCGATGAAGCGCAGCGTGCGCTCGCGCGCTTCATGGTCGGTGAATTGCTCGGGCGGCGATTTCATGAAGTAGCTCGACGGTCCGACCAGCGGCCCGGCCATCTTCCGGTCCAGCGCCAGCTTGGCGCAACGCACCGCGTCGATCACGATGCCGGCGGAGTTCGGGCTGTCCCAGACCTCCAGCTTGAGTTCGACGCTCAGGGGCACGCCCCCGAAGGCGGTGCCCTCCAGCCGGATGTGCGCCCATTTCCGGTCGGCCAGCCAGGGGACGTGATCGCTGGGACCAATATGGACGTCGTCCGCGTCGAGCGGCACGTCCAGTTGGCTGGTGACGGCGCGGGTCTTCGAAATCTTCTTCGATTCCAGGCGTTCGCGTTCCAGCATGTTCTTGAAGTCGGTGTTGCCGCCGAAGTTCAGCTGATAGGTGTGGTCGAGCCGGACGCCGCGCTCGCGGAACAGGTTCGCCAGCGTGCGGTGGATGATGGTGGCACCCATCTGGCTCTTGATGTCGTCGCCGATGATCGGCAGGCCGTGCCGCTCGAACCGCTTCGCCCAACCTGGATCGGAGGCGATGAAAACCGGGATGCAGTTGACGAAGGCGCAGCCGGCCTCCAGCGCCTGCTCGGCATAGAACTCCGTGGCCCTCTGCGAACCGACCGGCAGATAAGACACCAGGATATCGGTGCCTGAGCGACGCAGAGACTCGGCGATGGCAACCGGTGCCTCCCCCGACTCCTCGATGTCACCGGCCAGATAGCGGCCTATGCCGTCCAGTGTCGGACCGCGCTCCACCCGTACCCCCGAAGCACGCGGGGTTGCGAAACGGCAGGTGTTGTTCGGAGGGGCAAAGATGGCGTCGGACAAATCCCGCCCGACCTTGGCGGCGTTCACATCAAAGGCGGTGGACATTTCGATGTCGCTGACCCGATAGCCGCCGAGATCGAGAGTCATCAGCCCGGGCGGCGGCTCATTAGCTTGAGCATCGGCATAATAGCTCACACCTTGCACGAAGGACGAAGCGCAATTTCCGACACCGGCAATCGCCACCCGCAGCTTTTTCCCAGTCACGAAATTCTCCTCATCCTGAAAACTTCCTTAATGGACCGGAATGATATTTGTATCCTGGAAAAACAATTGCCGGAAGATCGTCCGATCTGACCACGCCTTTTGGGTAAGGTGTGGAAAGTCAAGCAACGATGTTAATATTGATGCGACCGCGCTTCTGTTCATGAAGCGGGCACCGCGGTTTCTCACGCATACAGGTGAAAAGCTGTATTCTCTTACAAATGAGGACCGTGGCGGGGTTTGGCAATTTTACACACAATCAACACAATCAACACAATCAACAGCAGTCGCCGTAAACGTCACCGTCCATCCGCGGAGGGGCTTGTGGGAGAATCCATTCTTGTCACCGGTGGCGCCGGCTTCATCGGCCGCCACGTCGCCAGGGCACTCCTCGCCCGCGGCGACCGGGTTCGGATTCTCGACAGTCTGATCGCGCAAGTCCATCCCACCCGGACACGGTCCGACGAATTGGACCCGGACGCCGAACTGCTGATTGGGGACATACGCGACGAGGCCATGGTCGGCCGGGCGCTGGAGGGAGTGGATTCGGTGATCCACCTCGCCGCCGAGGTCGGTGTCGGCCAGAGCATGTACGCGGTGGACCGCTACACCTCGGTGAACGACCATGGGACGGCCGTGCTGTTCCAGCGGCTGATCGACCGACCGGTCCGCCGGGTGGTGGTCGCCTCCTCGATGAGCATCTACGGCGAGGGGCTGTACCGGACCGCCGACGGCACGCCGATGGAGGATGTGGTGCGCGGCGCGCGCAATCCGGACGGGTCCTGGGACCCGCTCGATTCCCACGGCCGGCCGCTGATCCCCGTCCCCACGCCGGAGAGCAAGCGCCCGGCCCTGAGGTCCGTCTACGCCATCGGCAAATACGTGCAGGAGCGGCTGACCCTGACGCTCACCGCCCAGTACGGGATGGAAGGGACGGCGTTGCGGCTGTGGAACGTCTACGGCCCCGGGCAGGCGCTGTCGAACCCCTACACCGGGGTGCTGGCGATCTTCGCCTCGCGCATCGCCAACGGTCAGCGGCCGATGATCTTCGAGGATGGCCGTCAGCGGCGCGACTTCGTGCATGTCGGCGACGTGGCGCGAGCTTTCCTGCTGGCGCTCGACCAGCCAGCCGCCAACGGCGAAGTCTTCAACATCGGGTCCGGCGAGGACCGCACCGTGGAGGAGGTGGCGCGACTCCAGGCCGCCTCAATGGGGCGGCCAGACCTGACGCCGGAAATCACCGGCCAAGCCCGCGCCGGCGACATCCGCCACAACATCCCCGACCTGAGCAAGGCGCATACGGCCCTGAACTACCAACCGCGGCAGAATTTTGCCGGTGGGCTGGCCGAACTCGCCGAATGGGTTGCCCGGCAGGAGGCGCAGGACCGCGTCGCCGAGGCCCGGGGCGAACTCGAAGCGCGGGGGCTGGTGGCATGAACCGCCGGTCCGGACCGGCCTTGGTGGAGGCGACGTGATGCGTGTGGCGTTGGTCAACCCGGCCTGGACCTTCGCGCACAGCATCTATTTCGGCTGCCGCGAGGCGCATCTGCCCCTCGAACTGGGCTACGGCAAGGCGCTGCTGGAACAGGCCGGACATGAGGTCCTGCTGATCGACGGGCCGTTGACGGGATTGTCGAACGGCGAACTGGCGGATCGGGTGGCCGGCTTCGCCCCCGCTATGACCGTGGTGACGACCGCGCCGACCTACCTGTTCTGGCGTTGCGCCCCGCCGGAGCTGCGAATCCCCCGTGATTTCCTGCTGGCGCTGGATGGACGCGGCGGCCGGACCGTCGCGGTGGGGCCGCATGGATCGACTACCCCCGGTGCAGCCCTGGACAAGCTGGGCGTGGACGTGGTCGTGCGGGGCGAATGCGAGGAAATCGTGAAACGGCTTGCCGACCGGTTGGAGTCCGGCCAGCCGGGGTTGGACGGCGTTCCGGCGCTGGCCTTCCGCGGCGGCGGCGGAACCGTCGTCACCGGCGTCCCGCACGCTGGCCGCTTCGTCGATCTGCCGGCGCTGTCGTGGCCCGCCGAATGGCTGAAGCGCCACCCCCACCATCACCACCGCTACGGCACCGAACCGCTCGGCGCGGGGGCCGAGGTCGAGGCGTCGCGCGGCTGCCCCTACACCTGTTCCTTCTGCGCCAAGATCGACTTCCGCAACCAGTACCGCCGCCGCGACACCGCCATCGTGCTGGAGGAGATCGACCGGCTGACCGCCGCCGGCGTGCGTTACGTCTATTTCATCGACGAGATCTTCCTGCCCCGCCGCGACCTGTTGGAAGCGCTGGTGGAGCGTCCGGTCGAGTTCGGCATTCAGACCCGCATCGATTTGTGGAAGCCCGATCTGCTGGATCTCCTGGGGGCCGCCGGCTGCGTGTCGATCGAGGCCGGGGTGGAAAGCCTGACCGAGGAGGGCCGCGCGGCGCTCGACAAGAACTGCCGCATGAGCACCGACGCACTGGCCGACCGCCTGATCCACGCCCGGCGCAGCGTGCCCTTCGTCCAGGCCAACCTGATCGCCATGGCCGGCGACGACGCCGGGCTCGTCGCGCGATGGCGGGAGAGACTGCACGGTGCCGGCGTCTGGGCCAACGATCCGGTGCCGCTCTACCCCTACCCCGCCTCGCCCGATTACCGCCGCCTGTGGGGCGAACCGGACGACCGGGCATGGGAAAGGGCGCACGAGCACTATCTGCGCCAATTCGCAAGACTGAGCGACATTCAGGAGGAGAAGCCCCTGCCCTTGCATGAGCTGGAGGCCGCATGCGGTTGCCGGTGACGCCCCCGGCAGCCCCCGCGCATCCAGCCCCCACGCATCTGTTGATGACGGCGGACAGCGTGGGCGGAGTGTGGACCTACGCGCTCGACCTCGCGCAGGAACTGGCGGCAGGCGGCCTGCGCGTTACGCTGGCGGTGCTTGGGCCGTCGCCGCAGGATGACCAGACCGCGGCGGCGCGCGCCATCCCCGGCCTGGAATTGATCGACACCGGCCTCCCGCTGGACTGGATGGCGGAGGACCCGGCCGCGATCCGGCGCGGCGCCGAAGCGCTGGGAACGCTCGCTCGGCGACTGGACGTGGATCTCGTCCATCTCAACAGCCCGGCCCTGGCGGCGGACGCCGGATTTACGGTTCCGGTCGTGGGAGTCTGCCATTCCTGTCTGGCGACGTGGTGGGCCGCCCTGCACGGCGGCCCCCTGCCGGGCGACTTTCTCTGGCGGATCGAGGTTCTGGCGCGGGGCTACCGGGCCTGCGACGCGCTGGCGGCGCCGAGCGCCGCCTTCGCGCAGGCCACCGCCGCCGCCTATGGTTTGCCGCCACCGGTCGTGGTGCGCAACGGACGCCGTCCTCCAGGCGGTGAGCCGTGCGGACGGGAGCGTTTCGTCTTCACCGCCGGACGCTTGTGGGACGATGGAAAGAACATCGCAACGCTGGACGCGGCGGCGGCGCTGCTGAAAGTGCCGGTGGTCGCCGCCGGCTCGCTGGAAGGTCCGGGCGGGAATCGCCGGACCCTGCGTCACGCCGCGGCGCTCGGACGCCTGGATACGGCATCGGTCGCGGCGTGGCTGGCACGGGCACCCGTCTTCGCTTCCGCCGCGCTCTACGAGCCGTTCGGCCTGACGGTGCTTGAAGCCGCGCAGGCCGGCTGTGCGCTGGTGCTGTCGGACATCGCGACCTTCCGCGAGCTGTGGGACGGCGCCGCACTCTTCGTGGAGCCGAGGGACAGCGCAGCCCTCGCCGCCGCGATCCGCCACCTGCTGGACGATCCGCGGAAGGCCGGGCGCCTCGGCGAGGCGGCACGACTCAAGGCCGGGCGATACGGCATGGAGTCGATGGCCTCCGGCATGCGCAGTCTCTACCGCAGCGTCCTGGAGCGTCACACCCCCACCCCCTCCCGCAAGGAGGCCGTTGCGTGAAGATCGTCTATTTCACCCATTCGCTGGCGTCCTGCTGGAACCACGGCAACGCCCATTTCCTGCGCGGCGTCCTGCGGGAGCTGATCATCCTCGGCCATGAGGTCCGCGTCTATGAACCCGAGGGCGCATGGAGCCTGCGGAACCTGCTGGCCGATCATGGCGAAGCGGGGCTGGTGCCCTACCGGACCGCCTATCCGGAGCTGACCTCGCTGACCTTCACAGCCGACGCCGACGCAGCGGCGCTGTGCGACGGGGCCGATCTGGTCATCGTCCATGAATGGAGCGACCCGGCTCTGGTCGCGGCGGTGGGCCGGGCACGGGCGCAGGGCGGACGCTTTTCCCTGCTGTTCCACGACACGCACCATCGCGCGGTCAGTGATCCGGAGGCCATCTCCGCCTTCGATCTCTCCGGCTACGACGGCGTCCTGGCCTTCGGCGAAACTCTGGCCGCCGTGTACCGGCGCTGGGGCTGGGAGGATCGGGTCTTCGTCTGGCACGAAGCGGCCGACATCCGGCTGTTCCACCCGCCGTCCGGAGAGGAGCGGCGCAGCGGAGCGGTGTGGATCGGCAATTGGGGCGATGGCGAGCGGACGAAGGAGCTGGGGAGCTTTCTGTTCGCTCCCGCCCGCGCCGCGGGTCTGCCTCTGGACGTCTATGGCGTGCGCTACCCCGCCGAAGCCCTGGCGACGCTGAAGCGGCACGGCATCGCCTACAAGGGCTGGCTGCCCAACGTCCGCGCCCCCGCGATCTTCGCCCACCATCGGGTCACCGTCCATGTGCCGCGCCGTTTCTACGTCGAATTCCTGCCAGGCATCCCGACCATCCGCGTGTTCGAGGCACTGGCCTGCGGCATCCCATTGGTCAGCGCGCCATGGAACGATTGCGAGGGTCTGTTCCGGCCGGGAACGGATTTCCTGGTCGCCCGCGACGGGGCCCATATGACCGCCCACCTGCGCGCCGTGGACGGCGACGCCGACCTCCGCGCGGCGTTCGTCCGCAACGGCCTGGAAACGATCCGCGCCCGCCACACCTGCGCCCACCGCGCCGGTGAGCTGCTCGCCATCGCCGCCGCCCTGGCCGGGACGCCCACCCCCTCTTCGATGCTGGAGCCTGTCCGATGAAGATGGCCTTCTACGGTTCGAGCCTGCTTTCCTCCTACTGGAACGGCGCCGCAACCTACTATCGCGGCATGTTGAGCGAACTCGCCAAGCGGGGTTGGAACGTCACCTTCTACGAACCGGACGCCTTCGACCGCCAGAAGCACCGCGACATCGAGCCGCCCGACTGGGCCAGCGTCGTCGTGTATGAAGCCACCACCGAGGCCTGCCAGACCGTGATCGCCCGCGCCGTCGAGGCCGACGTGGTGGTGAAGGCGAACGGCGTCGGCGTCTTCGACGACGAGTTGCTCGACGGCGTGATGGATGCCGCCGGCCCCCGCGCTCTGCGTGTCTATTGGGATGTCGACGCCCCCGCCACCCTGGCCGAGCTTCGGCAGGCGCCGGACCATCCACTGCGCCGCCGGCTGCCGCGGATCGACGCCGTGCTGACCTACGGCGGCGGCCCGCCGGTGGTCGCGGCCTACGAGGCGATGGGCGCCCGCCTGTGCCGCCCCATCTACAACGCGCTGGACCCGGCGACGCATCACCCCGCCCAGGCCCAACCGCGTTTCGCCGCCGATCTCAACTTTCTCGGCAACCGGCTGCCCGACCGCGAGCAGCGTGTGGAACGCTTCTTCCTGGAGCCCGCCGCGCGCAACCCGCAGGGGCGCTGCATCATCGGCGGCAGCGGCTGGGAGACGAAGGGGCTGCCGGCCAACGTCACCCACATCGGCCACGTCGGCACCGCCGACCACAACGCCTTCAACAGCTCGCCGCTGGCGGTTCTGAACATCGCCCGCGACAGCATGGCCGAGGTCGGCTTCTCGCCCGCCACGCGGGTGTTCGAGGCTGCCGGAGCGGCGGCCTGCCTGATCACCGACGCCTGGGAGGGGGTCGAACGATTCCTCACCCCGGACGAGGAGATCCTGGTCGCCCGCGACGGCCAGGACGTGACCGATCATCTGCGCGCCCTCACGCCGGCCCGCGCCCGCGCCATCGGCGATGCCGCGCGGCGTCGCGCCCTAGCGGAACACACTTACGCACGGCGCGGCGCGGAGGTGGACCTGCTGCTGCGCGAAGCCCTGGCGGCGCTGCGGGAAAGGAGCGCGGCGTGAAGCTCGTCGTCCTGGGGCTGAGCCTGTCCTCTTCCTGGGGCAACGGCCACGCCACCACCTTCCGCGCCCTCCTCAAGGCGTTCGCCGCACGCGGCCATGACATCCTGTTCCTGGAGCGCGACGTTCCCTGGTACGCGCAGAATCGCGATCTCGCCGATCCCGGCTATTGCCGGCTGGCCTTCTACGAGGATCTCGCTGGCTTGCGGCGGTGGGCCGGAACGGTCGAGGAGGCCGACGCCGTGCTCGTCGGTTCCTACGTGCCCGACGGTGTCGCCGTCGGCCGTTGGGTGCAGCAAACCGCGCAGGGGATCGTCGCCTTCTACGACATCGACACGCCGGTGACCCTGGCGAAGCTGGAACGCGGCGACGAGGAGTATCTCACCCCTGCCCTCATTCCCGGCTATGACGTGTATTTCTCCTTCACGGGCGGACCGACGCTGGAGCGGCTGGAGTCCCGCTACGGCTCTCCGGCGGCGCGCGCGCTCCATTGCTCCGTGGATGCCGACGCCTACGCGCCCCTGCCCACGCCCAAGCGCTGGGATCTGAGCTATCTCGGCACCTACAGCCCCGACCGGCAACCCACGCTGGAGCGGTTGCTGCTGGAGCCGGCCCGGCGTGCGCCATCGCTGCGCTTCGTCGTCGCCGGTCCGCAATACCCCGACGGGATCGCTTGGCCCGGAAATGTCGAACGTCGGCATCATGTTCCTCCAGCCGAGCATCCCGCCTTCTACGCGGCCAGCCGCTTCACCTTGAACGTGACGCGCGAGGACATGATCCGCGCCGGCCACAGCCCCAGCGTCCGGCTGTTCGAGGCTGCCGCCTGCGCCACTCCGATCATCTCCGACTGTTGGGACGGCCTCGGCGCGCTGCTGGAGCCAAACCGCGAGATCATCCTCGCCCACACCTCAGGCGACGTTCTGCACGCCCTTCATCAACTGGACGAAAATGCCCGCCAAGCG
Source organism: Azospirillum sp. P4_B5 (assembly GCF_056402275.1). Lineage (NCBI taxonomy): Bacteria > Pseudomonadati > Pseudomonadota > Alphaproteobacteria > Rhodospirillales > Azospirillaceae > Azospirillum > Azospirillum sp. P4_B5. The sequence continues at coordinate 1,196 of NZ_JBFUHT010000073.1, read as the reverse complement.
ATGGGTGCAAGGGCCAGGCGGCGAATCCTGGAACACCACACCGCCGCACATCGCGCGGAAACGTTGGAACGGGAACTGGAATACGTGATGCGAAGGACCGGCTGCGGCACCAGTACGGCCCTGCCCTTCCACTAAGGCGGCGCAAACAGTCCATCACGGCTCCCGGTCCGAGGGCTTCTTCGAAGACTTCTTAGCCTCAATCTGGTCAAGCACCGCTTCGGGGGCGACATCCTGCTTGATGACGTCCAGATCGGAGTCAACGTCCGTCTTCACCCCCATGTGATCGGCGATGGACGACACCAGGGCTGTCAGCTTGGTGATTTCGTGCTCCGCCAACAGGCTGATTTGCAGATCGAGATCGGCCCGCTTGCTGGCGACCTCGGACATCCGATTCTGGCTGATGAGCACGAAGGTGGACAGAAAGATGGCTTCCACGGACGCGATCATCGCCAGAACGACGAAGGAGGGATCCCAGCGCGGAACGCCGGGCACCCACCCCAGGTTGGCGATGATCCAGAGGCCGAAGAAGGCCAAATGCAGATAAACGAACGTCATGCTGCCGGTGAAGCGGGTGATCGCGTCGGCAATCCGCTCCTCCGCGGTCGCCTCGACCTCCTCCCGTTCCCTGCGCTGGTGCAGCACCTGGATGTTCCGTTCGAGCACGGCGCTCAAGCCGGGGGATGGTGGCGGGTAGGTTGGTGGGCTTGCGGACTTCTCCGCGCGATCTCCGCCATGCTGGGACGGTTGTGCGTTCATGGCGTCTGCCTTGCTTAAGTGAATCGTTTTCGCCTCGTTCCTCTTCCAGGATTGGGATTGCGGTCGACCCGCAGGCTGCGCTCAATGGCGCTTTCTCGATGGCGCTTTCGATGTGGCCCCGGCGGCTGGAGGTGGTGGAGGCATTGGCCTGGGGCAGTTTCAGATCCCCAAAGGAAAAGGGATTGCGCAGCGTTAGGTTGCCGGTGACCGGCACCGCCGACCGACGGACCGCGGCAATGGCTTGCAGCCCGGTCATCCAACCGGCGCACCGGACCTTGCTCACCACAACATCGGGCGGAGGCTGCCCCATTTTCTCACGAGCGACCGTTTCAACGTCAAACCCACGCCCCCTTTTCCAGCGTCAACAGCAGGCGGGGCACTTCTCGCCACCCCGGCGGCACGATATTTTGCGCCGCCGGGGTGGCGAGAAGTGCCCGCCC
>NZ_JBFUHT010000072.1:0-19009 GCF_056402275.1 Azospirillum sp. P4_B5 | reverse complement strand
GGGTCCCCTCCCTCTCCCCGGAGGGGAGAGGGAAGAACAGAAGGATGGAGACACGCGGTGGAAGCGCATCTGCAGCACCTTTTGAACGCCGTGGTCCTGGGGGGGACCTACGCGCTGCTGGGAATCGGCCTGACGCTGATCTTCGGCATCATGCGCGTGGTCAACTTCACCCATGGCGAGCTTTACACCTTCGGCGCCTACATGGCCTACATGCTGGCCGGGATGATGGGGCTGAACTTCTTCATGTCCCTGGCGATGGCCGCCGTGCTGGGCATGGCGCTGGGCGCGCTGATCGAATTCACGCTGCTGCGGCCGCTGAAGGGCGCCGACATCGACACCACCATGCTGGTGATGATCGGCGCCGGCATCGCCATGCAGGCCGGCGAGCAGCTGGTCTGGGGCGGTGTGGCGAAGTCCGTGCCCAGCCCCTTCCCGACCGAGCCGGTGGTGATCGGGTCGGTGTCGGTGGGCATGAACCGGCTGTTCGTCCTGGGCGTGGCGCTGCTTCTGCTGGGCGGCTTCTACCTGCTCATCAACCGGACCAAGCTGGGCGTGGCTATGCGCGCCACCTTCCAGGACCCGGACACGGCGGCGTTGATGGGCGTCAACCGCGGGCTGATGTACACGCTGACCTTCGCGCTCGGCTCCGGTCTCGCCGCCACGGCGGGGGCGTTGCTCGGCCCGATCTTCGTGGTCACGCCGACCATGGGCGATCTGGTGGCGCTGAAGGCCTTCGCCATCGTCATCCTGGGCGGGCTGGGCAACATCCCCGGCGCCACCATCGGTGGCTTCGTGCTGGCGCTCGCCGAGGAATTCGGCGCCGGCTATCTGTCGTCGGGCTACCGCGACGCCATGGGCTTCCTGCTGATCATCGCCGTGCTGATCGTGCGGCCCCAGGGTCTCTTCGCCATGAAGGAGCGGATCGGATGACGACGCGTCTCCTCCCCTGGCTGTTCGTCCTGGTCATGGCGGTCGGGCCGCTGTGGCTGGGCGACCAGTACATCCTCTACGTCCTGACCTCCACCGGCATCTTCATCATCGGGGCGATGAGCCTGAACCTGCTGCTCGGCTACACCGGGCAGCTCAGCCTCGGCCACATCGCCTTCTTCGGCATCGGCGCCTACACCAGCGCGCTGCTGTCGCTGGGCTTCGACCTCGACCTCGGCGGGGCGGAACCCTTCGTGCTGGGACCGCAGCCGGTGTGGGTGGCCTTCCTCGGCGGCATCCTGGTGGCGGCGCTGTTCGGCTTCCTGATCGGCAAGCTCGCCTTCCGGGTGCGCGGGGCCTACTTCGTCATCGTCACCATCAGCTTCGCCCAGGTCATGCGCATGGTCGCGCTGAACTGGGTGGACCTGACCGAAGGGCCGATGGCGTTGAACAACATCCCGCCGCTGTCGGTCTGGCTGCCCTGGGACGGGGTGCTCCCGCTCTACAAGAAGGAATACAACTACCTTCTGGTGCTGGCGGTCGCGGTGGTCTGCTTCCTGGTGATCCAGCGGCTGGTGCAGTCGCGGGTCGGCCGGGCGCTGGTCGCGCTGCGCGAGAACGAGTCGCTGGCGCGCTCGGTCGGCATCGACGTGACGCGCTATCTGGTCGTCGCCACGGTGATCGCGGCGGGCATGGCCGGGGCCGCGGGCGGGCTCTACACCCACTACATCCGCATCGTCGACCCGGACGTCTTCATGTTCATCTACACGGTGACCATGGTCATCATGGTGGTGACGGGCGGCAAGGGCACGCTGGCCGGACCGATCGTCGGCGGCCTCGCCTTTGGCATCCTGCCCGAGGTGCTGCGCGAGGTGGCGCGGCCCGAGGTGCAGTGGATCATCTACGGCGTCGCCATGATCGTGGTCGTCTTCTTCCTGCCGCAGGGCATCGTCCCGGCGGTGAAGAACTGGTTCGCCGGCCGCCGCAAGCGCGTCGCCGCCACGGCGCTGGGCCTGCGCAAGGAGACCTCGGCATGAGCCTCGCCCTCGACACCACCGACGTACCGATCCTTGAGGTGCGCGAGGTCGCCGTGCATTTCAGCGGCCTGATCGCCATCGCCTCCATGAGCTTCGCCGTGCCGGAGGGGGAGATCGTCAGCCTGATCGGCCCCAATGGTGCTGGCAAGACGACGGCCTTCAACGTCATCACCGGCTTCCTGAAGCCGACCGGCGGCAAGGTGCTGTTCCGCGGCACCGACCTGACGCGCCTGTCCTCCAACCGCATCGCCGGCTTGGGCGTCGTGCGCACCTTCCAGCGCACCAGCATCTTCGCCGGCTGCACCGTCTTCGACAACGTGCTGACCGGGATGCACCGGCAGGGCCGGGCGGAGACCTGGGGGGCGCTGCTGCGGCTCGCCTCGGTGCGGGCGGAGACGGAGCGGATGCGGGCGGCGGTGGCGGAGATCCTGGCCTTCGTCGGGCTGTCGCACCGCGCCGACGAGCTGGCCGGCAACCTCGCCTACGGCGAGCAGCGGTTGCTCGGCATCGCCATCGCGCTGGCCGCCGACCCGAAGCTGCTGTTGCTGGACGAGCCCGCCGCCGGGCTGAACCCGTCGGAGACGGAGGCCTTCATGGGCGTCGTCCAGCGCATCCGCGACCGCGGCGTGACCATCCTGCTGGTGGAGCACGACATGCGTATGGTGATGACCATCTCCGACCGCGTGGTGGTGCTGAACCACGGGCGCATCATCGCCGAAGGCCCGCCGGAGGTCATCCGCGCCAACCCGGACGTGATCCAGGCTTACTTGGGCCAGGGGGTGAAACATGCTAAAGGTTGAGGGGATCACCGTCTGCTACGGCCAGATCCCGGCGCTCCGCAACGTTTCGCTGACGGTGGAGGAGGGGGAGCTGGTCACCCTGATCGGCGCCAACGGCGCCGGCAAGACCACCACGCTGCGCGCCATCAGCGGCCTGCTTCCGCTGGCCTCGGGCCGCATCACCTTCGAGGGGCGGGAGATCGGCAACGCCGCGCCCCGCACGGTGCTGGCGCTGGGCGTGGCGCACTGTCCGGAGGGGCGGCGCGTCTTCCCCCACCTGACCGTGCGCGAGAATCTGGAGATGGGCGCCTATCTGCGCCGCGACCATCAAGCGGTGGCCCAGGACATGGAGCGGCTGTTTCACCGCTTCCCCCGCCTGAAGGAGCGCCTGAACCAGCCCGCCGGCACCATGTCGGGCGGCGAGCAGCAGATGCTGGCCATCGCGCGGGCGCTGATGTCGCGCCCGAAGATCGTGCTGTTCGACGAGCCGTCGCTGGGCCTCGCCCCCAACCTCGTGGAGCGCACCTTCGAGATCGTGTCGGACATCCGCCGGGAAGGGACCACCGTGCTGATGGTGGAGCAGAACGCCTACGCCGCGCTCGACATGTGCGACCGCGCCTACCTGCTGGAAAGCGGGCAGGTGATGGAGCAGGGCACCGGGCAGGCGATGCTCGCCAACGACCACATCCAGCGCGCCTATCTGGGCGGTTAAGCAAAAAGAGAGGGTCAGGGAATGGGAGAGGTTAGCACCGCTGGATCGGGCGCCGGCTCGGGCGTCGGCGCCAGGGTCCGCCGCAAGGAGGACGACCGGCTGCTGCGCGGGCGGGGCCGCTTCGTCGGCGACATCGCCCTGGTCGGCATGAAGGAACTGGCCTTCGTGCGCAGCCCGGTCGCCCACGCCACCATCACCGGCATCGAGATTCCGGAGGAGCACCGCGGCGCCGTCTTCACCTGGGCGGATCTGGCGGCGGGCGGCGTCAAGCCGATCCGCGCCGTGTCGGGCCTGCCTGGCTTCAAGGTGTCGGAGCAGCCGGCGTTGGCCGACGGCAAGGTTCGCTTCGTCGGCGAGCCGGTGGCCGTCTGCGTCGCCGCCACCCGCGCCGAGGCCGAGGACATCGCCGCCTCCGTCTTGGTCGATTACGCCGAGCTGCCGGTGAACTCCGACATGCTGGAGGCAGTGAAGCCGGGCGCGCCCAGGGTGCACGACCACTGGCCGGACAACGTCTTCCTGGAGACCAACGTCGGCGGCACCATCGCGGAGATCGCCGCCTCCGCCCCGGTGAAGGTCTCGCGGACCATCCGCACGGCGCGCCAGTGCATGGTGCCGCTGGAGGGCAAGGGCGTGGTCGCCCATTGGGACCGCCATGTCGAACAGCTCGTCCTGACCACCTCGACCCAGATGCCGCATATCGTGCGCGCCGGCCTGTCGGAATGCCTGGACCTCGACCAGGGGCTGATCCGCGTGGTGGCGCCGGACGTCGGCGGCGGCTTCGGCTGGAAGGGCCTGCTCCAGCCGGAGGAGATCGTGGCCGCCTGGATCGCCATGCGGCTCGACCGTCCCGTCCGCTGGACCGAGGACCGGCGGGAGCATCTGGTGGCCGCCGCCAACGCCCGCGAGCACCATTACGAGATCACCGCCTACGCCGACGCGCGCGGCCGTCTGCTGGGGATCGAGGCCGACGCCTGGGTCGATGCCGGGGCCTACTCCGTCTATCCCTTCTCGGCCTGCCTGGAGGCGGCGCAGGTCGGCAGCATCCTGCCCGGCCCCTATGACTTCGCGCATTACCGTTGCCGCACCTTCTCCGTCTGCACCAACAAGCCGCCCATCGTCCCCTACCGCGGCGTGGCGCGCACCGGCGTGTGCTTCGCCATGGAGCAGATGATCGACGCCGTGGCCGACGCCGTCGGGCGGGAGCCGTGGCAGGTGCGGCTGGAAAACCTCGTCCCGCCGGAGAAGATGCCCTTCGACAACGTGACGCGGAAGCATTTCGACAGCGGCGACTATCCCGAATCCGTCCGCCGCGCGGTCGCCGCCATCGAGCTTGAGGGATGGCGCGCCCGCCAGAAGAGCGGAGAGGCGGACGGCCGGCTGATCGGCGTCGGATTCGCCACCTATTGCGAGCAGTCGGCCCACGGCACCGCCGTCTATCACGGCTGGGGCATCCCGATGGTGCCGGGGCACGAACAGGCGCAGGCCCGCATCACCCCGGACGGCGGGCTGGAGCTGCGCGTCGGCGTGCAGTCGCACGGCCAGAGCATGGAGACCACCTTCGCCCAGGTCGCCCACGAGGTGCTGGGCATTCCGCTGGAGAAGATCAAGCTGGTGCACGGCGACACCGGTCTGACGCCCTATTCGACGGGCACCTGGGGGTCGCGCAGCATGGTCATGGCCGGCGGCGCCGTCGCCACCGCCTGCCGCACGCTGGCCGAGCGCCTGCGCAAGATCGGCGCGCATCTGATGCAGGCCGGTCCGGACGGGGTGGTTCTGAAGGACGGAGCCGTAACGGCCGGACCCGCCGCGGTGACCATCCGCGAGATCGCCCACACCTGGTACCGCGCGCCGCAGCTCCTTCCCGCCGACGTGGACCGTGGCGGGCTGGAGGTGACCGCCGGCTACAAGCCGGGCAGCGACCACGGCACCTTCTCCTACGCCACCCACGCCGTGGCGTTGGCCGTCGATCCGGAGATCGGGCAGGTCGAAATCCTCGACTACGTGGTGGTCGAGGACGCCGGGACCATGGTCAACCCGATGGTCGTCGACGGCCAGATCTACGGCGGCGTCGCCCAGGGCGTCGGCACCGCGCTCTACGAGCGGATGCCCTACGACGCGGAGGGCCAGCCGCTCGCCTCCACCTTCGCGGATTACCTGATCCCCGGATTCACCGAGGTCCCGCACGTGAGGATCATCCACATGCTGACGCCCTCGCCCTACACCGAGTTCGGCGTGAAGGGCATCGGCGAGGGCGGCGCCATCGCCCCGCCCGCCGCGATCTGCAACGCCATCAACGACGCGCTGAAGCCGCTGGGAGTCATCGTGACGAACGCGCCGATGACCCCGGAGGTCATTCTTTCCGCCATCGCCCAAAAACAAGTGGCCGAGCGGGGTGCGGCATGAAGGCGGTCGATTTCGACTACGCGCAGCCGGCGACGCTCGCCGCAGCGCTGGAACTTCTGTCGCGCGAGGACGTGATGGTGCGGCCGGTGGCCGGCTCCCAGTCGCTCGGCCCCATGCTGAACCTGCGGCTGGCCCAGCCGGAGCTGCTGGTGGACATCACCCGCATCGCCGAGCTTCGGACGATCCGCCAGGAAGGCGACCGGCTGGTCATCGGCGCCTGTGTCACCCACGCGCGGCTGGAGGACGGGGATTATCCGGACGTGACACGCGGCGTGCTTCCCAGCGTGGCGGCGGTGATCGCCTACCGCGCGGTGCGCAACCGCGGCACCATCGGCGGCAGCCTCGCCCACGCCGATCCGGCGGCGGACTGGGTGAATGTCCTGACCGCGCTCGGCGCCGACGTGGTGATCGCCGGCCAGGGCGGGCGGCGCAGCGTGCCGATGACCGACTTCATCCTGGGCGTCTTCGAGACAGCGTTGCAGCCGGGCGAGATCGTCGCGGAAATCCATGTGCCCGCCCTCTCCGACCGGGCGCGCTGGGGCTACTACAAGGTCTGCCGCAAGACCGGCGAGTTCTCCCACGCCACCGGGGCGGTGCTGATCGACCCCGCCCGCGGCATTCAGCGCTGCGTCGCCGGGGCGACTTCCGGCAAGCCGGTGGTGATCGACGGCCCCGCTCTGTTCGAGGGCGGCTGCACCGAGGCGGCGCTGGCCGCTCATCTCGCCGGAAGCCCCGCCGCGGACGACCCCATCGCCCTTCGGACCCACACCGTCGCGCTGAAGCGCGCCATCGCGCAGGTGATGTCATGAGCGCCCACGCCAAAAGCATTTCCCTGACCGTCAACGGCACGCGCGTCGAGGCCAGCGTGCCGCCGCGCCAGCATCTCGGCGACTTCCTGCGCGAGCGGGAGCTTCTGACCGGCACCCATCTGGGCTGCGAGCACGGCGTGTGCGGCGCCTGCACCATCCTGATCGACGGGGAGCCGGCGCGCTCCTGCATCACCTTCGCGGTGGCCTGCGACGGGCGGTCCGTCACCACGGTGGAGGGGCTGGACGACGACCCCGTCGCCGCGGAACTGCGCGAGGCCTTTTCCGTCGAGCACGGGCTCCAGTGCGGCTTCTGCACGCCGGGGATGCTGGTGGCGGCGCGCGACGTGGTGCTGCGCCGCCCGGACGCCGACAACCCGGCGATCCGCACGGCGATGAGCGGCAACCTCTGCCGTTGCACCGGCTATGTCGGGATCGTCAACGCCATCCGCCGCGTCATCGACGCGCGCAACACGAACGCGGGGTAAGCCCATGCCGACCATGACCCAGACCCTTGCCGTCAACTTCCCGCGCGCCCGCGTCTGGCCGCTGCTCGGCGACGTGGAGCAGGTGATTTCCTGCATGCCCGGCGCCTCGCTGACCAAGCCGCGCGAGGGCGACCGCATCTTCGGGCAGATGCGCGTGAAGCTCGGCCCCATCGCCGCCGCCTTCGCTGGCGAGGGCACGCTGACGATGGACGCGGCGACCCACACCGGCGTCATCCACGGCCAGGGCACGGACCCCAAGAACAACTCCCGCGCCAAGGCCGACGTGACCTTCGCGGTGCTGGAGGAGGGGTCTGGGACGCGCATCGACCTGACCGTCGATTTCACGCTGACCGGGGTGCTGGCCCAGTTCAGCCGCGGCGCCATCGTGCAGGAGATCGCCAACCGCCTGACCGCCGAGTTCGCCCGCAACCTGGAAGCCAAGCTCGCCGCGACGGCTCCGGCGGAGAAGGTGGTGGAGGATGCGGCGCCCGTCGCCGCTTCCGCGGCTCCGCCGGAACCTGCCAAGGAACTGAACGCTGGCAATCTGCTGTGGAGCATGTTGAAGGATTGGCTGCGCAAGCTTTTCGCTAACCCTCTCCCCTCTGGGGAGAGGGTGGCCCGGAGGGCCGGTGAGGGAGATGCGCGTGGCGGGACGTCCGGCAAAGGCGCAACCCCCTCACCCTGACCCTCTCCCCGCTTTCGGCGGACCAGAGGTCCGCCTGTCGCGTCAGCGCAAACTTCGTTTGCGCGAGAGCGGAGGGGAGAGGGAATTTGGAATTCTGACGAGACCTAAACCCGCATCATGCCGAACGACCCCTTGAACGCCTTCGTCCCCTATGGCCGGACCGAGGTCGCCGGAGCCGCAAGCGGCCCGCTGGCCGGGCTGCGCTTCGCGGTGAAGGACCTGTTCCACATCGCCGGCCTGCCCACCGGGGCCGGCAACCCGGACTGGCTGCGCACCCACGAGGTCCCGCGGGAGACCGCGCCCGCCGTGCAGCGGCTGCTCGACGCCGGGGCGCGCGTCGCCGGCAAGACACTGACCGACGAGCTGGCCTGGAGCCTGGCCGGCGAGAACGCCCATTACGGCACCCCGGAAAACCCGCGGGCGCCGGGCCGCATCCCCGGCGGATCGTCGAGCGGGTCGGCCGCCGCGGTGGCGGGTGGGGCGGTGGATTTCGCCATCGGGACGGACACCGGCGGGTCGATCCGCCTGCCGGCGAGCTACTGCGGCCTCTACGGCATCCGGCCCACCCACGGGGCGGTTCCGCTGGACGGCTCCGTTCCGCTGGCGCCGAGCTTCGACACGGTGGGCTGGTTCGCGCGGGAGGCGGCGCTGCTCCGCCGCGTCGGGGCGGTGCTGCTGCCCCCGGCGCCCGATCTGACCTTCCGCCGCCTGCTGGTCGCCGAGGACGCCTTCGCCATCGCGGGGGAGGCGGTGCGCGCCGCCCTGATCCCGGCCCTGGAGCGGCTGCACGAGCGGTTTGCGGCGGCGGACGCCGTGACGCTGGCCCCGGAGGGGCTGGAGCAATGGCGCCCGGTCTTCCAGACGATCCAGGCCGCCGAAGCCTGGGCGGCGCACGGCGCCTGGATCACCGCGACGAAACCGACCTTCGGGCCGGGGGTGCGCGACCGCTTCGCCGCGGCCGCCACGCTCGACCCCGCCCTCGTCCGTGCGGCGGCGGAGACGCGGGAGGGCGTCCGGCGGCGGATGGACGAGCTGCTGGGAATGGACGGGTTGATCGTCCTGCCCAGCGCGCCGGGCATCGCACCGCTGCGCGGCTCCTCGGGGGCGGCGGTGGACGCGGAGCGCGGGCGGGCGCTGGCGATCCTCTGCCCCGCCGGTCTGGCCGGTCTGCCGCAACTCTCCATTCCCGCGGCGCGGCTCCAGGGCTGCCCGCTCGGCCTGTCGCTGATCGGGCCGCGCGGCAGCGATTCGACGCTTCTGGCCATCGCCGAGGACCTGTTCACATGACGCTTGAAATCAACATCCCCGAGGTGGTGGCCGAGGTCACCGCCGCCTTCGAGCGCTACGAGCGCGCGCTGACCGGCAACGACGTGGCGGTTCTGGACGCGCTGTTCTGGAACCACCCGGCGACCCTGCGCTACGGCGTGGGCGAGAACCTGTACGGCTACGAGGCCATCGCCGCCTTCCGCCAGGGCCGCCCGGCCGCGGGGCTGGACCGGGTGTTGCGCAACACCGTCATCACCACCTATGGCCGAGACATGGCGACCGCCAACACCGAATTCACGCGCCCCTCCACCGAGCGCGTCGGGCGGCAGAGCCATACCTGGGTCCGCATGCCCGAGGGCTGGCGGATCGTCGCGGCGCATGTGTCGCTGATGGGCTAGACACCACCGTCCTCCGGCCCGCTTGCCGATTCTCCGGCCCGCCGCCATCCTCTCTCTGTTCGCCGCTTTCCCAAACCCGCTCCGACGGACCGCCCGCGATGACCTTAGACGACCCCCTGATCGAAGAGGCGTACCGCGTCCTGGCGGAGCGCCCCGGATTTCTGGTCCGCCGCCTGCACCAGATCCACGTCGCCATGTTCATGGAGGAGTGCGCGGAGTTCAACATCACCCCCGTCCAGTACAGCGTGCTGACCGCCCTGGTGGATCGGCCCGACCTGGATCAGGTGACGCTGGGCGCCCAGATCGGCATCGACCGCACGACCACCGCCGGCGTTCTGGCGCGGCTGGCCGAGCGCGGGCTGATCCAGCGCCGGGCCAGCCCGGTGGACAAGCGCATGAAACTGGCCGCCATCACGGCGGAAGGCCGGAAGCTGCTGCGCCGCATGGACAAGAAGGCCCAGCGCGCCCACGACCGCACCATCGCACCCCTGCCGAAGGAGGACCGGGCGGTCTTCCTGCGCTACCTGCTGCATCTGGTGGACGCCAGCAACGGCTACGGCCGCGCCCCGCTGCATCTGCCGTAAAGGCATCGGAAACACCTTAAGAGTTGGGGACACACGCGATGAACGACGCCACCGCGCGGGCCGTGGAGCGGATGCTGGCCGCCGATCCGGTCTGGACGGAGACTGGGACCGCCGGGGAGCGGATCGGGCTCGACCGCCACACGCTGCTGCACGCCGGACCTCCCTTCGCCGATCCGGCGGAGGTCTGCCCGCCGATCCTCAACGCCGCCGCCGCGGCGCTGCTGTTCGAAGGCATGGCCGGCGGCGTGGATGAGGCCCGCGCCCTGGTGCGCAGCGGCGCCGTGACCCTGCGTCCGGCGCAGGATTTCGGCGTGGTCACCCCGCTCGCCGCCGTCGTGTCGCGGTCGATGTGGCTGCATGTGGTGGAGGATGCTGGCAGTTCCGGCGCCCGCGCCTACAGCCCGCTCAACGAAGGCGGCGGCCCCGCCCTGCGCTTCGGCATCGTCAGCGGAGCGGTGGTGGAGCGGCTGCGCCTGCTGCACGGCGCGGTCGGCCCGGCGCTGGCCGGGATCGGGCCGGTGGCGCTGCGTGGCATCGCGTGCGAGGCGATGGAGCAGGGGGACGAGCTGCACGGGCGCGTCGGGGTGGCCTCGGCGCTGCTGACCGAGACGCTGGTGGCGCGGCTGGGCGGGATCGGCGAGGTCTGCGCCTTCCTGAAGGAGGCCGGGCAGTTCTTCCTCAACCCCTGGATGGCCGCCTGCAAGGCGGTGATGCTGGCCGCCGACGGCGTGCCGGGGGCGGCGTTGGTGACGGCGGCGGGCGGCAACGGGGTGCGCTTCGGGCTGCGCCTGTCGGGCATGATGGGGGAGGGCTGGGCGAGCGCGCCGGTGGCCGCCCCGCAGGGGCCGGATATCGGCCCTCCCGGCGGCCCTCCCGGCGGTGTATCCCGCCCGCGCCTGCCGGCGATCGGGGACAGCGCCGTCATCGACGCGCTGGGCTTCGGGGCGCTGGCGCTCGACGCCGCGCCGCTGCTGCGGGCGGAGCTGGGGGCGGCGGCCGAGACGGCCGTCGCGGCGGCGGACCGGTTGCTCTGCGCCGACCATCCCGTCCACGGGCGGCGCGTCGGGCTGGATGCCCGCGCCGTGCTGCTGGGCGGCCCGGTGCCCCCGGTCTGTCTGGCCGCCCTGCACGCGGCGGGGGAGGACGGGATCGTCGGGCGCGGCCTCGCCTGGCACCCGCCCTCCTGCCATGCCGAGGCGGTGGCCGTGGTGGACGCGCTGAGCCGCGCCGGTTTCCCGGACGCCCCCGACCGTCGCGCCTGACGTCCGGGGGCAGCGGTTCAGACACGATCCCCCATCACTTCTTCACGAGGGGGCAATCGCTCTGCGACAGCGGCCGGAAGGCCTCCTCCGCGGGGATCGTGGCGCGCAGGCTGTAGTAGTCCCAGGGGTACTTGGACTCCGAGGGCTTCTTCACCTGCATCAGGTACATCTCGCGCATGAAGCGGCCGTCCTCGCGCACCCAGCCGTCCTTCACGAACACGTCGTTGATCCGCGTGCTCTTCAGCTTCTCCATGACCGGGCCGGCCTCGTCGGTGCCGGCGGCCTCGATTGCCTTCAGGTAGGCGAGCGTCGAGGAGTAGACGCCGGCCTGCCCCATGTTCGGCATGATCTTCACCCGCTCGTGGAAGCGCCGGGAGAAGGCGCGGGTCTCGTCGTCGCGGTCCCAGTAGAAGGCGGTGGTCAGGTACATCCCCTGCGTCGCCTCCAGCCCCAGGGCGTGGACGTCGGTGTCGAACAGCAGGAGGCCGGCGAGCTGCTGCCCGCTCTGGGTCAGGCCGAACTCGGAGGCGGCCTTGATGGCGTTGCGCGCGTCCATCCCGGTGGTGGCGAGGCCGACGATCTTGGCCCCGGACGCCTGCGCCTGCGTCACGTAGGACGCGAAGTCCAGGTTGTTCAGCGGGAAGCGCACCGCGCCCAGGACCTTGCCGCCGTTCTCCTGCACGATCTTCGCCGTGTTCTCCTCCAGCCCGTGGCCGAAGGCGAAATCGACGGTGAGGAAGTACCAGGTGTCGCCGCCCTGCTTGATCGTCTGCGCCCCGGTGCCCTTGGCCAGCGCGTAGGCGTCGTAGGCGTAGTGGATGGTGTTGGGCGTGCATTTGTCGCCGGTCAGGCGGGTGACGGACGGGCCGTTGAAGATGGCGACGCGGTTCTTGTCGCGGACGATGTCGGCCACCGCCAGCGCCAGACCGGAATTCGCCACGTCCTGGATGAGATCGACGTTCTGCGCGTCGATCCACTCGCGCACGATGGCCGAGCCGATGTCCACCTTGTTCTGGTGGTCGGCCGTCAGCACCTCGATGGGCTTGCCCAGCACCTTGCCGCCGAAATCCTCCACCGCCATCTGCGCGGCGGCGACGGAGCCGCGGCCGCTCTGGTCGGAGAAGGCTCCGGACAGGTCGGTGATGACCCCGATCCGGACGACGTCGTTCGAGATCTTCGCACCCTGCTGCGCCGCCGCCGGCAACATGGTGGCGAGCAGCAGTGCGGTCCCGGACAGCAGCGCGGTGCCCAACTGACGCTTCATCGCTTCCTCCCTGTTTTGCGCCGTCCCGGCGAGCCTTCACCGAAACCCGTTGCCATACCGTCCCGCCCCGTGGTCGATTCCACAACGGCGCGCAATCCGGGGCATGGGTAAAATGGGGAAAAACGGTCGGTTCGACGTACAAATCGTTTCGGCGCTCGCCCCCCCGGCCGAACAGGCGGACGGGGTGGGGGAGCGGCTGTTCTGTCCAGCCTTCGGCGGGCATCCGGTGGACCGCGCTGAGTATCTGGCCCTGCTTCCCGTCCAGGACAGCAACGGGCGGCTGCTCGCCGCCTTGGCCGAAATGCCGGACGGCGTGCCGGAGGGCGTGTGCGTCGGCGTGCTGGCCGTCGACCCCTTCCGGCCGGTGGGACCGTTCCTGGAAACCCTGCGCCGGTTCGGGGTGCGCGCGGTCGCCAATTTCCCCACCACCGCGCTGTTCGACGGGGAAACCGGCGATACGCTGCGCGGCGTCGGGCTCGGTGCGGAGCGGGAGGTGTCGTTCCTGGAGCAGGCCGTCCGCGCCGGGTTCGCCGTCACCGGCTTTACCGCCGACGCGGACATCGGCCGGCGTCTGCGCGCGGTGGGGGCGGGGCGCCTCGTCGTGCATCCGGGTGCCGCGACCGGCGATCCGTCACGCGACGCCGAGGCGGTCGCGAACGCCGCCGCGGTCGTCGCCGAACTGCGCGGAGAGGGCGGCGGCCCCATCCTCCTCTATCGGCCGGCTGGCTTCGAGGATCATCATGATCTTATGAGGCAGGCGGCCGACGGGCTGGTGCTCCCGCCCGGCGACGGTCATTCCAACAGGCCGTAGTGCCGCATCTTGTTGTAGAGCGTCTTGCGCGACAGGCCGAGGAAGCGCGCGGTTTCCCCCCGGCGGAAGCGGTGCCGCCGCAGGCCGTCGAGAATCCAGTCCCGTTCCGACTGTTTGGGCGACCGGTCTCCGGTCGCGTCGGGGCGTGGGCGGCTCGCGCGCTTGCCGTCCAGGGAGGGCAGGGCCTCCGCCTCGATGATGTCGCCGCTGCCGTCCAGCGCCTGCTCCACCACGGCGCGCAGTTCGCGGAGGTTGCCCGGCCAGTCATGGGCGATGAGCAGCCGGAACGCCCGTGGCGAGAGGCGCACGGGACCCGCCGATGGGCGCAGCGCCGCCGCGAAATGCTCGACCAGCAGTGGTATATCGTCCAGCCGTTCGCTCAGCGGCGGCAGGTCGATGTCCCGCCGGGCGAGGCGGCGGGCCAGGTCGGGCGCGAGCGTGCTGGTTTGGGCCGCGGCCTCCAGGCCCGCCGTTCCGATCAGGATGATCCGAGCGTTGGAGCGCAGGCTGTCCTGGCCGCCTTGGCGGCGGAAGCTGCCGCGCTCCAGGAAGGCGGCAAGTTCCGCCTGCGTGTCGGAAGGCAGGCTCTCCGCGTTCTCGATCACCAGCGTCGTTCCGTTCGCGGTTTCGACCCAGCCGAGGCGGCGCCGTCCGCCCTCCGCCGGCTCCGCCCCGAACAGCCACCCGCCGTCCAGATGGCGGGCATCGACGGTCATCGGCGGACGCTGGCGCTGGGGACCGCGCCCGTGCAGCAACTGCGCCACCAGCGTCCGCCCGCTGCCGTCCGGCCCGGCGACCCACACCGGCCCGCCGTCGGCGCCGAGATGCTCCAGCCTTGCCCGCGCCTCCACCAGCGCGTCGGTGCGGCCCACCAGACCCATGCCCTGGCCGGTCTGGTCGAGGCGGCGCTCCAGCCGGTCGATGCGCCGTTGCAGCGTCGAGACGAGCTTGAAGGCGGCGGTCATCTCCTCCATCGAGCTTTCCGAAGGCAGGCGGTCGATGGTCGAGCCGCCGATGTAGCCGTCGGCCCGCGCCTCGCGGCAGGCCTCGTGCATCTCCTGCGGGGTGGTGATCGGCCCACCCTCGATCACGCACAGCGCGCCGGGGTCGGCGGTGCGGATCGCCTTGATGTGGCCGCGGGCGCGGTTGCCGACCTGCAGCACCGACTCCCCGCTGGGCACGCCAACGGCGCCGCCGGCGTTCCAGCCGATGTTGAAGCAGTAGAGGTCAACCCCCGCTTGAGTGAGCGCCAGCGCCTCCTCCCGGCGCCGGAAATAGCCGACGGTCGCCAGCCCGGCCGCCCGCGCCGCCTCCAACAGGCGGACCTCGCGCGTGAAGCCCAGGCCGGTGCGCTCCAGCGCCTCGCGGAAGCGCCCGTCGACATGCGACACGGTCGGGAAGTTCACCACCCCGGCGAATCCCCAGGCGCGCAGCCGGTCCATGAAGGCGGGAAACTCCTCCTCCGCGAGTCCCCAGGCGCTGGCCCCGAAGAAGACCGGGATCGGCGTGGCGTGGACGATCTCCGAGCAGGCGAAGTCGGCGACGAAGGCGTTGCTGTCGCGCAGCGCCAGCATGGTGGCGATGGATGACGCCCCCATGTTGCGGAAGCGCCCCGCGGCGAGGGCCAACAGGAAGTCGGCGCCGCCGCGAGCCGCCGCGCGGGCGGCGAGGCCGGTGCCGATGGCGGCGCCGACCAGCAGCGTGTGCCGGCCCGCGCAGGCCCGCCGCAGATCGTCCAGCAGCTGAGTCCGGTGATGGGCAATCAGAGCTTGGGTCATGCGGTCATCGGTCATGCGAACCATTATACCCAAGATTACCCGCTCCGCCGCAACGCTCCGGTTGGCGCCCCCGGCGGGCGGCCTACACTTCCGGAAAAGACGAAGGGAGGAGGCCCGGCCATGGCGGATGCGGAGCAAGGCGCGGCGGCGGTCTATGTCGTCGGCTGTTACGACACCAAGGGAACCGAGTTGGACTTTGTGCGGGGGCTGATCGCGGCGGAGGGGCTGCGCACGGTGACGGTCGATGTGGGCACCCGCCCGCCGGCCGTCCCCGCCGACGTCCCGGCGCGGGATGTCGCGTCCTTCCATCCCGACGGGGCGGAGGCCGTGCTGGGCACCGATGATCGCGGACTGGCCGTGTCGCGCATGGCCGACGCGTTCCGCCGCTTCGTCGAGCAGCGCCCCGACGTCGCCGGCATGATCGGGCTGGGCGGTTCCGGCGGCACGGCGATCGTCGCGCCGGGCATGCGGACGCTTCCCGTGGGAACGCCCAAGCTGATCGTGTCCACGGTCGCGTCGGGCAACGTCGCGTCCTACGTCGGCGAGACGGACCTCTGCATGATGGCCTCGGTCACCGACGTCGCCGGGCTGAACCGGATTTCGCGCCGCGTGCTGGGCAACGCCGCCCACGCGATGGCCGGCATGGTGGCGCGCGCGATCCCCGAGACGGACACCAAGCCGGCGCTGGGCCTCACCATGTTCGGCGTGACGACGCCCTGCGTCACGCAGCTGTCCCAGGCGCTCGACCCCGCCTACGACTGCCTGGTCTTCCACGCCACCGGCACCGGCGGGCGGGCGATGGAGAAGCTCGTCGCCTCGGGCCTGCTGGCGGGCGTGCTGGACGTGACGACCACCGAGGTCTGCGACCTGCTGATGGGCGGTGTCTTCAGCGCCGGGGAGGAGCGGCTGGACGCCATCGCGCGGGCCGGCATCCCCTATGTCGGGTCCTGCGGGGCGCTGGACATGGTGAATTTCGGCCCGCGCGAGACCGTGCCCGACCGCTACCGCGACCGGCTGTTCTACGTGCACAACCCGCAGGTCACGCTGATGCGCACCACGGCGGAGGAGAACCGGGCGATGGGCGCGTGGATCGGCCGCAAGCTGAACGCCTTCACCGGGCCGGTGCGCTTCCTCATCCCCGAAGGGGGCGTGTCGGTTCTCGACGCGCCGGGCCAGCCTTTCCACGATCCCGAGGCGGACGCCGCGCTGTTCGACGCGCTGGAGCGCACCGTCGAGCAGACGGACGCGCGCCGGCTGATCCGCCTTCCCCACACCATCAACGACCCCGCCTTCGCCGCCGCGCTCGTCCGGGCCTTCCGGGACATCGCCGCGGCCGGCCACGGCACGACGCCATAAGGAGCCTTCGACGATGCCCCGCATTCCCCGTCAACACATCCTCGACCGGTTCCGCGGCATGATGGCCCGCGGCGAGCCCATCGTCGGCGGCGGCGCCGGAACCGGGCTGTCCGCCAAATGCGAGGAGGCGGGCGGGATCGACCTGATCGTCATCTACAACTCCGGCCGCTACCGCATGGCCGGGCGCGGCTCGCTGGCCGGGCTGCTCGCCTACGGCAACGCCAACGAGATCGTCGTCGACATGGCGCGGGAGGTGCTGCCGGTGGTCCGGCACACCCCGGTGCTGGCCGGCGTCAACGGCACCGATCCCTTCATGATCCAGGACCAGTTCCTGCGGCGGCTGGCCGACTTGGGCTTCTCCGGCGTGCAGAATTTTCCGACCGTAGGGCTGATCGACGGCGTCTTCCGGGCCAACCTGGAGGAGACCGGCATGAGCTACGGTCTGGAGGTGGACATGATCCGCGCCGCCCATGAGCTGGACCTGCTGACCACGCCCTACGTCTTCTCGGAAGGGGAGGCGGTGGCGATGGCCGAGGCCGGGGCCGACGTCATCGTCTGCCATCTCGGCCTGACCACCGGCGGCAGCATCGGGGCGGAGACGGCGCTGTCGCTGAAGGATTGCGTGCCGAAGATCGACGCCTGGGCGGAGGCGGCCCTGCGGGTGCGCAAGGACGTGATCGTGCTGTGCCACGGCGGCCCGATCGCCACGCCGGAGGACGCGTCCTTCGTCCTCGGCGCGTGCGCCGTCTGCCACGGCTTCTACGGGGCGTCCAGCATGGAACGCCTGCCCACGGAGATCGCGCTGACCGAACAGACGCGCCGGTTCAAGGCCATCACCAAGCAACGCTGAGGGGGAAAACATGGCACGGGTCTATGTCAGCGCCGTCATCGACGCGCCCATCGGGCAGGTCTGGGACAAGGCGCGGGATTTCAACGGCCACCACGCCTGGCATCCCATCATCGCGGACAGCCACATCGAGGACGGGCTGCGCAGCGACACGGTCGGCTGCGTCCGCAACTTCGGGCTCACGCCCGGCGGCCGGCTGCGCGAACAGCTGGTGTCCTTCAGCGACCGCGAGCGTTCCTACACCTACACGATCCTCGAATCCCCGCTGCCGCTCACCGACTATGTCGCGACCTTCCGCCTGACCGAGGTGACGGAGGGAAACCGGACCTTCGGCGAATGGTGGGCCGACTTCGACTGCCGGCCCGAGGACCTGCCCACGCTGCGCGAGCAGGTCGGCCGGAACACCTTCGCCGCCGGGTTCCGGGCGCTGGCGGACTTGTGCGGCGCCGGTGTCACAGCGCCTGCTCCAACTCCGGCACCGCCTTGAACAGGTCGGCGACGAGGCCGTAGTCGGCGACCTGGAAGATCGGCGCTTCCTCGTCCTTGTTGATGGCGACGATGACCTTGCTGTCCTTCATGCCGGCGAGGTGCTGGATGGCACCGGAGATGCCGACGGCGATGTACAGCTCGGGCGCCACGATCTTGCCGGTCTGGCCGACCTGATAGTCGTTCGGCACGAAGCCGGCGTCGACCGCCGCGCGGCTGGCGCCGACCGCCGCACCCAGCGTGTCGGCCAGCGCTTCCAGCAGCTTGAAGTTGTCGCCCGACTGCATGCCGCGGCCGCCCGATACCACGATCTTGGCCTGGGTCAGCTCCGGACGCTCCGACTTCGTCAGCTCCTGGCCGACGAACTTGGCCGAACCGGCGTCGCCCGTCCCGGCGATGCTCTCGACCGTGGCCGAGCCGCCCGTGGCGGCGGCCGCCTCAAAGGCGGTGGTGCGCACCGTGACGACCTTGATCGGGTCGGCGGACTTCACCGTGGCGATGGCGTTGCCGGCGTAGATCGGCCGCTCGAAGGTGTCGGCGGAAACCACCCCGGTGATGTCGGAGATCGCCGCGACGTCGAGCAGCGCGGCGACCCGCGGCAGCAGGTTCTTGCCCTCCGACGAGGCGGCGGCCAACACATGGCCGTAGCCCTTGGCGAGAGTGACGACCAGCGGCGCGACGTTCTCCGGCAGCGGATGGGCGTAGGCCGCGTCGTCGGCCAGCAGCACCTTGGCCACGCCGGCCACCGTGGCGGCGGCCTCGGCGACGGCCTGCGCGCCCTGGCCGGCGACCAGAATGTGGACTTCCCCACCGATCTTGGCGGCGGCGCTGACCGCGTTCAGCGTGGCGGCCTTCAGCGCGGCGTTGTCGTGTTCGGCGATGACGAGAATGGACATGTCAGATCACTTTCCCTTCAAGGCTCTCTGGCCCCTCAGATCGCGCGGGCTTCGTTCTTCAGCTTGTCGACCAGGGCGGCCACGTCGGCGACCTTGACGCCGGCCTTGCGCTTGGCCGGCTCGGCGACCTTGAGCGTGGTCAGGCGCGGCGCCACGTCGACGCCCAGCGCGTCGGGCGCCAGCGCGCGGCGCCACGTCGACGCCCAGCGCGTCGGGCGCCAGCG
>NZ_JBFUHT010000071.1:0-20441 GCF_056402275.1 Azospirillum sp. P4_B5 | reverse complement strand
GGGGCCGGACATCCACGCTGGCTATCGCTCCGTCACCGGAACCGCGCGCCGCCAAGGCCAGTCCGCCTGGACCGCCATCCGCCACCTGATCGACGGCACTTTCGTCGTCGCTTAACGGCTCAGCTGCCGCCAGCCGGGTGAGCAGTTACCTCAAGCTTGTATTTGAATTCAAACGAATAGGTCGGCAGAAAAAAGATCGGGATCATTATTTGCGGGACCAAGGACTTGGTCGGTTCGTCACGGGCATCTACAGCCGCCGTCAGGCCGTTGCGGCGATGGTAGGAGTTCTCCTCGATCCCGCGCCTCAGGTTGTGCCAGCGATCCGGAATGCGCTCAGCGATGCAGCTCTCGCCACCACCCTCCGCCTGCGTCCTGCCATTGGAGGCGTTCCCTTTGCCCAACCGTCAATCCTGTTTGCGGGAGCGGACTTCGACACGGAGCACGATCGCGATCCCGCGCTTGCGCCCACGCATGGTCACATCCGGGTATCCCATTTCTTTCTCACCTTCGGCTACCCGACCAGTACTCAAAAAAAGCCGAAGAAGAACTTCAAAAAACCGAAAGTCACCGTGAGTGTCGGCGGGTAGCGGCTCTAGCGCGCCACTCGTATCGATCAGAAAATGCATGCACGCTAATGTGGAAACTCAAGGTTATCTATAGGCAAAATTAATCGTGGAGATCACCACAGCCCGCTCGATGCGGTCGGAATTTGTAGAATGGAGCCTTCAGTTCACTGCGTAACAACTGGAGAATAAGTTATGAATGATGCGGAGAGTGCCTCGAAGTTACCCCCGATTCCTCATGAATTACTTTTTTCTGCTAGAGCTTTGAGTCCCTGCCTGAACAATTCAGCGATACACCCGAGTGTTCAGCTTGATGCTGCTTACGAATATCTTGATAAATTCTCGGTATTTGTAAAGACATTTGCCTCCTGCGGAAAGGGATGTGCGCATTGCTGCAAGATTGACGTCCATATTACGACATTGGAGGCCGATTACATTCAACGTAAAACTGGAATTACTTACGACCGTGGTCATGTTGTGACGACTGGCCATTTTTTATCGTGCCCATTTCTTTCAAATGATGAAGGGTGCGGCATTTATCAACATCGTCCGCTCGTCTGCCGAATCTACCATGCAACTGGCGCTCCGGATAATTGCGTTCCAGGCCAAGTTCAAATGCAGTATGGCGCTCCGCCCAAATATGGAAATCAAATCTATGCGAGCCTTGTTAGCTGGCTGCATGTCCGTACAGCGAGCCTTGGCGGAATTATGAGGGACATTCGGGACTTCTTCCCACATCCAGGCTCGGCCAGTCGATCGCGCTCATAAAAATCCAATCTGTCCACCCTCATCCCTATCTGTCAGCGAAATCAGTGGCCGCCTCAGCCGGCTCCATCTGAAGGAATGACAGACTTGGCTGCCGCGTCTCAGCTCCCTGTTGCACCGTCGGACTCGGTCGCGTTAACTCAGACCACTTGTAAAGCCGGAGGGGATCACACCGGCTTTTTATGCGCAACATGGGGGCAAATATGACGAAGGCCGAACTCATCGACGCGATCGCCGGCAAGCTGGGCGGCACCAAGGCCGATGCCGACAAGGCGCTGGACGCGGTTCTGGAGAGCCTGCAGGACGCGCTGGTCAAGGGGGAGACGGTCAAGCTGCCGGGCTTCGGCCAGTTCGAGATCGCCGAGCGCGGCGAGCGCACGGGCCGCAACCCGCAGACCGGCGCGGAGATCAAGATCGCCGCCTCCAAGGCGCCGAAGTTCTCCGCCGGCAAGGCCCTCAAGGACGCGGTCAACGCCGCAATCGCTTGATCACCTGAACGCTTCAGGACCTGACCCGCGGGGGCGGGGCGCGCCCCCTCCCGCGGTGGTCGTTGATGCGTGCCGCCGGCGGACCAGTCCTTCACCCACGCCGTCGGCGGATTCATTGCGCCGCCTTTCGCGGAGCGGCGGCGGGCGCTGTGGAGGCAGTCGCCGGCAGGGCCGGGCGGGCCCAAACGGTCACTTCGCCCGTGTCGCCCATCACCAGGCCGCGGCGGCGCAGCAGTTGTTGGACGACGGGCGATGTTGGGAAATCCGGGTCGGCGGGGTGGAAGATCCGTGGGGCATCAAACATCGGTCCGGTCCTCGCGCGCGGGGCAGAGATCGGTCAGGCCGGAGCTGCGTTGGGCCTTGCGCAGCGCGCGGGCCGCGGCGGCCGGAAGCCCGGCGGGGTGGAACCGCTGGGTGCAAGCGGCGGATACGGTGACGGCCTGTCCGGTGGAGGGTGAGCGGAAGGAAAAGACCAGGTGGATGAGGAGCGCGCGATAAGTGTTAGGTAAACAACGTCTCCATTATCAACCAAACACAGTAAAGCGTAGCTCTTCCAGTGTTTACGTGCGACTCTCAGCCATCAAGCTCGGAGGGGACGATGGGATCGGTGCTGGAGGATCTGGCGGCCATCCGGACCGTGGCGGAGATGACCGAAGCGTTCCGCGACGAGGCGCGGTGCCGTCGGCTGGTTGAGGCGATGGTGTGGCCGAACGGACGGCTCTGTCCGGCCTGCGGCTCACGGCGCTCGATCACTCTGGCGGGGCGCGACACGGGACGACGGTCCCGGCCCGGACTCTATCAGTGCTGCAATCCGGATTGCCGCTTCCAGTTCACCGTGACGACGCGAACCCCGTTGCATGGAACGAAGCTGCCGTTGCGGACCTGGCTCATGGGGCTGTGGTTCATCCTGCAATCGGACAAAGGCATCTCGTCCATCCGTCTGGCCGAAGCACTCGGCGTCAGCCAGCCGACGGCATGGCGGATGGGCCATGTCCTGCGGCTTCTGGTGTTGCGCGACCATCCGCTGGGCGGGACGGTGGAGATCGACGAGTTTCATTTCGGCGCCAAGCCGCGCCGCGACCCCAACCCTCCCAAACTGGGTCGAGGACGCAAGGGCCATCCCCGCACGACGAAAACTCCAGCGCTTGCGGTCGTCCAGCGGCCAAGCAGCCGGGAACCGGGAACACCGGCGGGCGAAGCCCGTGCCGCGGTGGTCGCCGACCTGTCGCTCGACGAGGCCGAGCGGGTGCTCGAAGCCGCTGTCGATCCCGACGCGCACTTGATGAGCGACGAATGGAAGGCGTTCATCGCCATCGGGAGCGCATTCGGTGCGCACGACACAGTCCGCCATTCTCAGCGCGAGTATGTTCGCGGCAGCGTGCATGCCAACTCGGCCGAGGGCTTCAACGATCGTGTCCGGCGCACGATCGCCGGTGTCTTCCATCACATCAGCCCCGACCACGCCGACCTGTATTTTGGCGAGATCGGTTTCCGCTGGTCCCAGCGCACGGTGGCGGGTCAGGCCCAGCGCCGGACCCGCAAAGGACGCACGGTGATCCAAACCCTCTGGTCCCGTGTTCCCCCAGCCCTCCAGCTTCCAGCCGTCTTTCGCTACGCTGTTGGGCGCCAACTCCGGCGGACCAAGGATGGCGGGATCAGCATCCGCTCGGCCGTAGCTGTCTTTAGTTGATAATGGCGGCGTTGTTTGCCTAACACCTATCGCGCTCTCCTCTCCCAGGTGGCGGCGAACCTCGGCGAAGGTGACCTCCACGGCCCAACGTCGAACGAACCAGCGCAGCACCATGAGCGGATCGGCCTGCAGGTCGGTGCACAGCAAGCCTTGCGGCGCGAAGGCGCCGTGCGGATCGCGCACCAGAACCCAGCGGATCGGAACCTGCTTGCCGGGGTGGTGCCACAGGGCCGTGCCGGAAGCGATGTCCAGTTGGCGCTCCTCGCCGCCATACCAGCCGGTGACCCGGACGCGCCGCCAAGCGGTGGTGGGGTCGTTCAAGCGTTGCGTCAGCGAAGGCAATCGGGCTCCCGACACCCGGGGCCGTTCTATCGTGCCTGGCGGCCGCGGTGGGGCCGGTTCGAACAGGCGGGCGTCCAGACGCAAGCGCGTGATGACGGTAAGATGGGCCCGCAGGTCGCGCAGCAGTTCGATGGCCGCGTAGCTGCTGTCGGCGACCGCGATTACGGGACAGTCGGGCACCCAGCGCCGGACCTGGAGCAGGGGTTGGCGTGCCCAATCGATCAGCTTCTTGTGGCGCCGTCCGGTCTCCCGGGCGAACCGTTCCGAGGGCGCCAGGGCGCTCAGGAACGGCAGCGCCCAGACTCGTCCGGCCCTCGGAATAGGGACCAGCAGCATGACCACCATCCAGCGCAGACTGCTGGCCTTGACGAAATGCCCGAGGCTGGAGCGCACCGGGTCGCGGTAGATGCCGTGGGCCTTGATCTTCGGCCCCCAGCGGCGCTCGATCGTCTCGTCGATGCCAATGACGTCGGGCTCCTGTGGCACGAAGCTGGCGACCAGGAGCGTGAGCAGGCGCTGCGCGACGGCACGGCTCGACCAGCGGTTCCGATTGAGCCGCGATGGAGTTTGGCGAAGCCGCCGTCCTCGCGTCGCCCCAGGATGCTCAACGCGGCGGTCACGGTGCGCCGCCCCGGGGTGAGGAGCGCTCCCGCGACCAGCACCAGGGCATGCCGCCATGTCGGCCGGGTGAACAGCGCCGCGAAGGGTGCCATCCAACATTCGAGGCTGTATGGAACGGCTGACATGACCGCGGCTCCCGCTGGTTGCTACCATCGGGAAACCCGGTCGGAACGGGAGGGTCTACGCGGAACCGCCTGTGGCACATGTTCGCTCCGGTCCTCCGGGAGCTCATTCCGGAGCTTTATGCTGAGGCTCATCAGGGCTGCGCGGGGCAAGTCGCTCCGGCGCGGGAAACCTTGAGCGGTCCGGTTCCGGAAACGGTTCATCTGTCAGGTCGAGTGCAGGATTCACACGTCGACATGGCTCATGACCGCGTGTCTCCATGAACGGTCGTCTGGATTGGAGCGCACCTTTCGGTGCGGGCGGACGGCAATGGCGCCACCGTCACCTCAGTCTCCAGACCAGTGGAATGAGAACGGACCCGATGACAACGATGATCACCGAGAGCGGCAGGCCGAGCCGCCAGTAATCGCCGAAGCGGTAACCGCCGGGTCCCATGACCAACGTGTTGCATTGGTGCCCGATCGGAGTGAGGAAGTCACAGGCGGCACCGACGGCCACGGCCATCAGCAAGGGATCGGCGTTCATGCCGAGCCTCTGCGCCAAGCTCACTGCTATCGGTGCCATGATCAGCGCCGTTGCCGCGTTGTTGAGGAAAGGAGTCAGTATCATCGCCGTTACCAGTACGAGCGTGACTACCCCGGTCGGGGGCAAGGCCCCGGCGATCGCGGCGAGCCCTTCGGCAACCAGATCCGCTGTGCCCGTGCGGCCGATCGCGTCGCTGATCGGGATCAGGCAGGCGAGCAGTACCAGGATCGGCAGTTCAATCGCCTGATAGGCCTCCTGCAAGGTCAAGACACCGAACAACACGATCAACACCGCGGCCCCAAAGAAGGCCGCCGACACGGGAACCAGGTTGAGCGCAACCGCGCCCACGGCTAGTGCGAGCAGCATGAGCGGCAGGTACTCCTGGCGCCGCCGCTCCAACCCTGTCGCCCGGTCGACGAGCGGCAGGCAGCCGAGACCGCGCAACGTCTCCGGCATGGCTTCGGCGCTTCCCGCCAGGACAAGGACGTCGCCGGCCTGGAAGCGGAGATTGCGGAGGCGCGTGGCGATCAGGTCGCCGTGGCGACTGATGCCGAGAAGGTTCACGCCGTGCCTCTGGCGCAACCCCAGGTCCGCCGGAGAGCAGGCGATCAGAGGCGAGTTCGTCATCACGACGGCCTCAACCACGCCGATGTCGCTGGCTGGCAGGCCCTTGGCCAACCCCTTGCCGGCCCCTTCGAGACGCAGGCCCGCGTCGCTCATGATCGCCTTCAGAGTGTGCGGATCGCTTTGCAGGACGAGAATATCGTCAGCGAACAGCGTCCAATGCCCCGCAGGGATGTAGCGCCTTTCCAGTTCGCGAATGATGGCGATCACGCTGACGCCACCCTCGCCGAGGGCCTCCAGATCGGCCACCGTTTTCCCAACCAGAGGCGACGTGACCGGCAGGCGCACCTCCGAAAGATAAGGATCGACGTTGAAGGCTGCCGCCGCCGGCTTCGCCCCCTGGCGGCCGCTCGGCAACAACCGCCAGCCGACCACCAGGAAGGCGAAGCCCATCATCACGATGCCGAGGCCGACCGGCGCAAAATCGAACATGGCGAATGGCGTGCCGGTGAGTTCGGCACGCACGCGCGAGACGAGGATGTTGGGAGATGTGCCGATCAGCGTCACGAGGCCGCCGATCAGCGATCCGAACGCCATCGGCATGAGGAGCTTGGAGGCCGGTGTCCCGCTGCGCCGGGCGACCTGCATGGCGATCGGCAGGAAGATCGCCAGGGCACCGATGTTCTTCATGAAGGCGGACAGGACCGCGACGCTGCCCGTCAGCACCGCCACCTGCATTCCGGTCGTCCGCATGTGGGGCTCCAGGTTCCTGACAGCCCGTCCGATGACGCCCGACTTGCCGACCCCAGCGCTGACGACGAGCGCCGACGCGACGATCACCACCACAGGATCGCTGAACCCGGCAAAGGCCCGCTCCGGCGGGACGACACCGCATGCCATCGCCATGAGGAGCCCGAGCAGCGCCGCCAGATCGTAGCGCAGCCGGTTCCAGACGAACAACGTCACCAGCCCGATGAGGATCGTGACGGCCAGAGTTTGATCAAGTGTCAGGGGTGGCCTCGACGCGTTGGAGCCATTGCGGGCCACGGTTCTGTCAGCCGGTGACGTTTGTGATGCTGCCAGTGGCCATGTGCGGAATGTGGCCGAGGGAGGCGGCCAATGCCACAACAGCCCACAGCGGGTTGTGTACCATAGACACAGCCGGCCGTATCACCGTACCGGTTGGGAGCGACGGCGGCATGCCAAGCGTCCTTGATGACGCCCCCATGGTGCTCGACAGCATCCGGCAGAATCCTGAACGGCATGAATTCGATGTGTTCGGCGCGATGGATCGGGCGGTGGCGGCGATGCCGTTCCCTCGGCAGCGCCCGGCTTATCTCGTAATCACCGACTATCGTCTCGCCGGAGCGCATCCGGGAGGCCAGCCGCAGCGGCTTCTCGCTTCTGTACAAACCGATCGCCTCGCCGGATCTAGCGGCGGCGGGGCGGAATGCGTTGACGGACGACGTTGCAGACGGCGGCGCCACCCCTGACGGCCCAGAGAGTTCAGGCCGAATGCGTGTCGGGGACGCTGTCGGCCAGGGCGACGCCCAGATGAACGGGATTTGCAGGGTGTAGGCGACCGGCGACCACAGCGTCGCGTGCCTGACCAGAGCGTGGACTCGGCGACGCGACCAAGCCGCTTGCCCAAGCGGCAGGAGTATCCCCCGATATGGTTCGGCAGCAGGCCGAAGCGTATCTGCAGCCGGCGAACCCCGATCCGGCCACGATGAGCCCGCAGGACGCCGAGAAGGCGATCGCGACCGATCTGGTCACCTATGCGGGCGGCGGCGGCGAGGCGGTGGCTAAGGAGCGGATCATCACCATCATGGCGGCGCAGATGAAGGTTAGCCACGATGAAGCCGCCCAGCGTTTCGAAGACGGTCAGGCCAAGCTGCAGCAGACCCGCGACAAGGCCGTGCAGACCGCCAAGGATACGGCTGATGACAGCGTTTCGGCGGCGTCCCGGACCTCCTTCGCCGGATTCGCCGTCCTACTGCTCGGCGCCGTTGCAGCGGCGGTCGGCGGCTCCCTGGCCGTGCAGCGCCGGCTGCGGGTGACTCAGCGTGTCGTTCGATAAACCGACCGGCAATGATGACTGACCACCGCCACCGACGGCGGCGTGGAGCCTGAAATCGCGACGCGTGGCGGGCTCCCTACTTTCTTGACCTGCGTCTTCCCGCTCAGCCCAGAAGAGAGATTCCCGTGTTTTCTTTCGGTCCGGCATAGACATGGAAAAATGAAAAATTCAGGCGGTGCGCACCCCCGCAATTATTGGCAATTCTATTGATGCGCATTTTATAAGTATCGGTATTTCATGTTCTGATTGGTATATATCTTTTCCAGGCACTTGTTATTGTGCGGTGCATCATAATATGGATGCAGAACACAACAGGTCGAGCCTACCCGCTCCCTGGCCCCCAATCAATCATCGATCAGTCATTGGAGTTCAACATGGGCGACGGCACGTCCCCGGCTCACACGATCCGCAGCGCGAGCGACGAGGCAACCGCGAAGACGGAAAGCCCCAAAACCCACAGCATCCGGAGCGCCAGCGACGAGGGGGCGACGAGGTCCGGCAAGCCCGAGGCCAGGCAGCCCCAAGACCAGCCGGCCCGGCTTTTGGAAGGCCGGCCCTTCGAAGGAATGACGGCACAAGCCGTCCGTGGCTCCGTCGAACGGGCAACAGAGCGGTCGGCCCAGCAATTCGCCGCCGGTGGCGAACTGGCCGGCCGCACGCTCCAGGACATCGCCCGTCCCGCCGAACAGAACTTCGCGGCGACCATGGAGTTCGGCAACGTCATGACCTCGCGCTATGAGGCGGCGTGTTCCGAGATCGTTCGGTACATGCAACAAGCGGCCCAGCGTCAGAGCGAGATGATGAACGACATGCTCCGGGCGCGCAGCCCGAGCGATGTCCTGCTCGCCGGGAACCGGTACCTGTTTGGCGGGCTGCAAGCCTTCTTTGATGCCAACGGCCGCATCGCCCGGGCTTCGGCCCATACGGCAGACGAGGCGGATCGCAAGCGGAACCGGCGCTCGGTCTGACGCGCCCGGCAGCCGTCCAACCCATCCGCCGATCGTTCGGGAGACGGCGATGCCACCCCATGCAGCGGCAGGAGGATCTCTGTGAAGGCATTCATGAACGAAGAGCACACGCTTCCGGTGGTCGAGGAGCAGGTGACCATCCGCAAGCGCAAGCGGGTCACGGAAACGCTCCAGGCCCACACCGTCACCCATGAGCATGAGCAGCCGGTCGAAGCCGAACTGTCGGTGCAGACGATCCAGATCGAGCGGGTGCCGTGCGACCGGTTCGTCGATCATCCGATCCCCGACCGCCAGGAGGGTGACACGACCATCATCTCGGTCGTCGAAGAGGTCGCGACCTTGAACGTGCGGCTGAAGCTGGTGGAGGAGGTGCGCATCACCCGCCACACCGAAACCCGCAGGATTGAAGACGCGGTCAAGGTTCGCCGCCAGGACATCATCGTCGAACGGGTTCACCCCCCGCCCGACACTGAGGTCTGACCGGCCTCACCGTCATTTGAATTCAACGGAGACCATCATGAGCACGATCGTCGTAGGACTGTACAAGGAGCCGCGCGCCGCCAAGAAGGCCTTCGAGGCCCTCGTTGCGGCTGGTTGCCAGGAGAAGGACATCGACACCTTCGACGGAGCCGGCAACGCCGACAAGGCGACGCAGGAGTTGCTGGGCCACGGCTTCACCAAGGACGTCGCGCAGCGGTACGCCGCCGCGATCAAGCAGGGCCACACCCTGGTGGCGGCCGACATCGCCGATCAGGACGCGGATGCCGCGGAAGTCATTCTTGACGAGAACGGCGCCATCGACCTGCCCGAAGTCTCCTCGCATCAGCCGAAAAAGCCGGCGAAGGCGGACAACGGTGGGAGCGTAGAGGAAGAGGCCGTTCCTGTGGTCGAAGAGCAGGTGGAGATCGGCAAGCGCCGCGTCAGCAAGGGCGGGATGCAGGTGACGACGGAAGTGACCGAGACGCCGGTTCGGGAGACCGTCCGGCTGCGCGAGGAAAAGGTGGATGCCGAGCGCCACAAGGCCGACCGGGCTCTCGGCGCCCGTGAGGCGGACGCCGCGTTCGAGGAGAAGACCGTCGAGATGACGGCCACCTCCGAGACGCCGGAGGTGACCAAAGAGGCGCGCGTGGTCGAGGAGGTCGTGCTGTCCAAGAAGGCAACCGAGCACGACAAGACCGTGGAA
The DNA here is from genome assembly GCF_056402275.1 of Azospirillum sp. P4_B5. Lineage (NCBI taxonomy): Bacteria > Pseudomonadati > Pseudomonadota > Alphaproteobacteria > Rhodospirillales > Azospirillaceae > Azospirillum > Azospirillum sp. P4_B5. The sequence continues at coordinate 10,529 of NZ_JBFUHT010000071.1, read as the reverse complement.
GCTTCGGCGCGACGCACCGATGTCAAGGTCAAGCCCACCGGCGACCGCCCCGGCACCAACAAGCGCTGACCCCAAGCGCCGACCGTTGCCAGCGAACGCCTGCTCCCCGAAGGAGCAGGCGCCTTGGGGCGGCTCAATCCAGTGAGGGAAGACCGACTGGCCCCGACTACGGCCACCGTTCCCTTCACCGAATTGCGAAAACTCGACGCGTTTTTCAAGGCGTCCGCAAAAAACGCACAAACAAAGCAGCATGGCCCGAATATTCCTTGCGCCATGTCGCCAAAGCTTCCCAGCGTTGCTTATATGAACAATAGTAATGCGGTGACTTGAGAATCGTCATCGCCGCGAATGGGAGGGTGTGATGGCTGACGCTTTGGTTAAGCTCATTTCGCATGAAGCTCGCAAAGTGGCCGCGCTTCCTGACAAGGCTGCGAAGGAGACGGGATTGCCGGCGGCTCCCTCTGGTGACCGACGCGCCAGGGTGGACGACGACGGGTCATGGAATGCGGCCGTGTCGGAAGGTTGGCCCTCGTCACCTCCCGCTTCGCCTCCTCCTTCACATCACGTCGACCGGGCCTGAGGAGAGATCCATTGCTTTCACGCACCAGCAGCAGAACGGTGACGTTCTCGCACCCCTTCATGTTGACCGGGATCGACGGTGTGCAGCCGGCGGGAACCTATACGGTCGAAACCGATGAGGAACTGGTCGATGGCCTGTCCTTTCCGGTGTACCGGCGTGTCGCGACGGTGATCCTGCTGCCGGTGCGCGCCGGCGGCACGACCCTCGCCCAGGCCGCCACGATCGATCCCCTGGACCTGGAGCGAGCCGAGCAGGCCGACGCGGCCACCCCATAGAATGGTGCCGCGGGCATGATCCTTCGGCCCGGTCGGGAGCAGGGAACTTCTACAGCACGCTCGACAGCCAACCGGCGGCGCTCATGGCCTGCCAGGCCGTTCCCACGGCGATCACGGACAGAAGGAGGCTGCCGACCAGCGCGACGCAGAGCAGCGCGCCGTCCTCCTCCAGATAGGCGAAGGCGATCAGGACAATGAGCAGCGCCGGGGGAAGGTTGCTCAGGGGGACGGGAACCAGGAGGCTCGCGCCAAGCCACAGAACGACACCGCCGACCACCCGCTTGGTTGCCGTGAACGGGGTGGCCCGGCGCGGGCGGATGAACCGCTCCAGGTAGCGCAGCACCGGAACGGCTCGGCGAATGATCGCACCCAACCGGCGGGTCTCGACATGACGGGTGGCGATGCGGCGGGGGAACGCAGGACCGGGGCGATCCAGGATCATTTGGAACGCAACGATCGTGAGCAGCACGCCGGCCATGGCCGATATGCCTGGAAGCACGCCGAGAAGCGCCAGGAGAAGCAGGATGACCCCGAAGGAGCGATGACCGAGCCTCCCGGCGAGCCAGTCCAGCGTCACATGCTCCGCGGGCGCTTCGCCGAGAATTCCGTTCAGCAACACGGACGTGGGCGCACGCGTGATCATGACAATGCCCCCGCAGACTGTTGAGCCGTCGGGAGATGGGGGCGGACGGTCGGCTCGGAAGGGTGAAACGCATGGGGGAGATGACATGAGCCAGTCGCAAGTGGGCCTGTTCATCACCGCCGCCTCGGTCATCGCGGTTTCCGTCGCCCTATACCGGCGCGGTCGCCTCAGCGAGGCTGGGCTGGTCGGCGTTCTGGTCGGCATCGCCGCCGTGGTGGCGTGGATGCTCTCCGGTCCGTGATGGGTCTCACCCGGCGTTGGACAGAACGAAAGACCACCCGCGATGTTGATGCCGGGGTACGTCATCATCGACCGTCTCCGGAGCCGATCGAATCCTGATCGCCCGCCACGGTCGGCCAGCCACGGCCGAATGGGCCACTGGCGGATGGGACGAACGAAAGAGGGGCGTCTCCCATGGGCACCGATAGAGGCACGGAACACCGCCGCCAGCGGCACCAAGCCGCTGGAGATGATGCAGCCGCAAATCGACAGGCCGGGATGGATGGCGATCCGGATCGGCTGCCCTTCAGGCCTGACATCGCCCTGGGGCTCTGGACATCCTGGATGGAAGCCAACGTCGGCGCCGTCCGCGATTGGAGCGGAGCCGTCAGGCCATGGTGGCAGGTTTCGCCCAACGATCTCACCGGCACCCTGCCGGGCGCCGGGACCCGGCGGCTCAACGACGTCCTGGCCAACGACCCGGTGCTCCGGTCCATCGACGGCCTGTGGAGCGCCAATCCCTTCCGCACCATCGTGCCGGTCGACTGGGCGGAAGTCGCCCGCGCGCTCCGGACCGTGTGGATGCTGTCGCTCAGCCGTCCGGACAAGGCCGTCCGCAAGGCCGCCGATGTCCAGGCGGCCGTCTGGACGTCCGCGATGGAGGCCTGGAACGACGCGGGCCGCCGCTGGTGGGGCATGGCCGGCGGCAAGGTGGCGGACGCCGCCGGGTCGGGATCGGCGCCCCACGGCGACAAGCGCTTCGCCGCGCCGGAATGGCACACCAACCCGGCCTACCGCACGCTTAAGGAGATGTACCTGCTGGCCTCCGACTGGCTGCTGGAGCAGGGCGAGCGTGCCGATGGCCTCGACGATGCCGAACGGCGGCGGCTGACCTTCCATCTCCGCCAGTTCGTCGACGCCATGAGCCCGACGCTTCTGCTGTTCTCCAACCCGGCCGCCTTGCGCCGGGTGTTGGAAACCGGTGGCGTCAGCCTGGCCGACGGGGCGCGCAACCTGCTCTCGGACCTGAGGGAGGGCCGGCTCAGCATGGTGGACGCCACCGCCTTCGAACCGGGGCGCAATCTGGCGACCACCCCCGGCAAGGTCGTCCACCGCAACCGGCTGATCGAGCTGATCCAGTACCAGCCGGCGGGCGGGGCGGTGCATGCTGTGCCGCTCCTCATCCTGCCGCCGTGGATCAACAAGTACTACATCCTCGACCTCCAGCCGAAGAACTCCATGGTGCGCCATCTGGTCGAGCAGGGTTTCACGGTGTTCATGATCTCGTGGAAGAACCCGGACGCCTCGATGGACGGCGTCGGCTTCGACGACTACATGGACCTCGGCCCGCTGGAGGCCGCCGACGTGGTGCGTGACATCACCGGGGCCACCTCCATCAATGTGATGGGCTACTGCATCGGCGGCACGCTGCTCGCCATCACGCTCGCCTGGCTGGCGGCGAAGGGCGACACCCGGTTCAACGCCGCCACCTTCATGGTGTCGCTCCAGGATTTCTCCCATGTCGGCGACACCGCGGTGTTCATGGGCGAACCGGCGGTGGACTTCATCGAACAGCAGATGATGGAGCGCGGCTACCTCGACAGCCGGGAGATGAGCAACATGTTCAACCTCCTGCGCTCCAACGACCTGATCTGGTCGAACGTCGTCAACAACTACCTGATGGGCAACAAGCCCCCGGCCTTCGACCTTCTGTATTGGAACAGCGACGGCACCCGCATGGCGCGGGCGGCGCACAGCTGGTACCTGCGCAACACCTATGTCGAGAACAACCTGATCGCTCCGGGCAAGGTCAGGCTCAAGGGCGAGGCCATCGACCTCGGGCGCATCCCTCAGGACGTCTACGCGGTCGGCGCGGAGAAGGACCACATCGTGCCCTGGGACTCCGCGTGGCGCGTCACGCAGCTGCTTCAGGGGAGCAAGGTGCGCTACGTGCTGGCGTCCAGCGGGCACATCGCCGGGATCATCAACCCGCCCGGCGGCAAGGGCACCTACTGGACCAACGACACGGGGGAAACCGGCGCGACCGCGCAGGCGTGGCGCGGGAAGGCCACCGCGCACAGCGGCAGTTGGTGGACGGACTGGACGTCATGGTTGGCTGAACGGTCGGGTCGAAAGGGAAAACCGCCGACGCTGGGCAGCGCGACACACCCGGCGCTCGCCGACGCGCCTGGAACCTATGTCCTGGAAAAGTAAGCCCGCCACGCTTCCCCGCGGGCGCGGACGGGGGGTCAGGACCAGAAGCTCATCATTCCCCAGGCGCCGAGCACCGCCGTGAGCAGAAGAAAGAACCAAGGGGTGACGATGCCCGTGCGGCGGCTCCGGTCGACGACTTCGCCGTTCGGAGCCGTGGCGGACCCGCCTTCCGGCAGAAGCTTCACCAGACGATCCGCGGTTGCGACCGCATCCGGGGCTTCGGGCTGTTGGGCCGGAAGCCGGCGGAGGATGACGGCGAGCGCCGATGCCGCGGCGTCCTTCGGCAGCGCCGCCAGGCGGGCCGCCTCGGCCCAGGGATCAATGTCGAGCCGCGCGAGCGCGGACAGAACGCTGAGGCGGCTTCCGTTCTCCTCGTCCCACAGCGGGGCGGACAGGAACTCGTTCAAATCGGATTGGTGCAGGGTGTATTCAGGGCGCAGTGGCATATCAACCTCCCATGAAATTTTATGTTCTTCTCATGTATATGGTGACCACTTTGGGAAAAATCAGCGGCTCATCGATGATGATTTGCTGAATGATGGGTTTTGAAAGAAATCTAGTGTCTTGGATTTTTTATAAGGTTCGTCATTCTTGAATGAGGGGCATGGCGTTTGTTTTCTCAGCGGTGGAGTCGCTCAAAACTCCACATTTTCCTCCGCTTCAATGTCTGTCAATCGGGTGGTGGGGCCTCGTCGCGGTTCTGGCGCAGTTCCGGCGCCCCGCGGCAAGGCTCTCCGTGCCGCCGCTCGTAGACGCCGCCCTCGCCAGCGATCCGAACCCCCTGGACCACGGCCCGCGCCTTGTCGTCCGAGGAACCGAAACTGCGCAGGGCGTAGTTCATCAGCCCGAGGGCGAGTTCGCGCTCCCCCATGATCGCCAGACCCACGCCTTGCCTCTCCAAGTGGGCGACCTCCGCCTCGCTGTGGGTCCGCACCGCCGTATCGATGGAGGGGTTGATCCGGCGCGCAAGATCGAGGACGCGCCGTGTCTGGTAGCCCTGGGGTGTGGCGACGACGATCAGCCGCGCCCGCCGGGTGCCGGCGGCCTCCAGGACGCCCGGCGTCGTCGCGTCCCCATAGACCGCCGGCACGCCGCGTTTGCGCAACGCCTCGACCCGCCGGCGGTTCTGGTCGATGACCACGATCGGCAGGTTCTGGCTTTTCAGGCCCTTGCCGACGACGCTTCCGACCCGTCCGTAACCGACAATGACCGCATGGTCCCGCGGGCCTTCGTGGGCCGGAGGCAGCACCGAGAGGCGGTCGTTTCTCTGGCGTTCGAGACGGCCCAGCATGCCCGGCCTTCGGCGCAGCCAGCCGGAGAGACGGTCGAAGCCGGCGAACACCAACGGATTGAGCGTGATCGAGAGCAGCGCGCCCGCGAGGATCAAGTCACGTCCCTCCGGCGGCAGCAGCCCGAGCGTCACCCCGAGGCTGGCCAGGATGAACGAGAACTCGCCGACCTGCGCCAGACTGGCCGACACGGTGAGCGCGGTCGAGGCCGGATAGCCGAACGCCATCACGATGCCGAACGCCGCCAGCGTTTTGCCGAGGACAATGACCAGGACGACGGCGAGCACGGCGAACGGCTCGTGGACCAGGATCATCGGGTCGAACAGCATGCCGACCGAGACGAAGAACAGCACCGCGAAGGCATCCTGAAGCGGCAGCGCGTCGGCTGCGGCTTGATGGCTGAAGTCGCTCTCGCTCAGGACGACGCCGGCGAAGAAGGCTCCGAGAGCGAAGGAGACGCCGAACAACTCGGACGAGCCGAAGGCGATGCCGAGCGCGGTCGCGAGCACCGAGAGCGTGAACAGCTCGCGCGAGCCGGTCCGGGCGACCTGCATCAGAAGCCACGGGATGGCGCGCGTGCCGACCACCAATACAAGGGCCAGGAACACCCCGACCTTGCCCAGCGTCAGCGCCAGGGACACGGCCAAGGCGATGCCGCTGGTTTCGCCCGCCGTGCTGTGCGGCGCCCCGCCGAGCATGCCCGCCAGGGCCGGCAACAGCACCAGAGCCAGCACCATGGCGAGATCCTCGACGATGAGCCAGCCGACGGCGATCCGGCCGTTCGCTGAATCGAGGATGTTGCGCTCCTCAAGGGCGCGCAGCAGCACCACGGTGCTGGCGACCGAGAGCGCCAACCCGAACACCAGCCCCGCGCCGAACGGCCAGCCCCAGATGTGCGCGACGCCGATGCCGAGCGCCGTCGCCATCACAATTTGGCCGAGGGCACCGGGAATCGCGATGGCGCGAACGGCGAGCAGATCCTTGATCGAGAAATGGAGGCCGACACCGAACATCAAAAGGATGACGCCGATCTCGGCAAGCTGGGATGCCAGCCCCTCGTCAGCAACGAAGCCGGGCGTGAAGGGACCGGCCGCGACGCCGGCCAGCAGATAACCGACGAGGGGAGGCAGCCGGAGCTTGCTGGCGAGAAGTCCGCCGAGGAAAGCGAGAATCAGGCCCACGACAATGGTGGCGATGAACGTCGTCTCGTGCGGCATGACGATCCTTGTCCGGTTCCGGACGGGAGAATCTCGCGATGGGACCCGGCTCCGTCAGATATGGTGGTTGCTCGGCGACCGGTCGGTGCGATGCATGGCCGTACTGACGGCAAGTGTTCCTCTGCGCAGTCGCGTGTGCCCTCGCGCGCCTCCATGTCCATTGGATGATGATAGAATATGGGCTTCGCTTTGATTCCGATGGCTGGATGGTCATCGACACCACCGTGGTGAACGGCGAACTGGCCGGCGAGGCGGTTTGGCGTGGTTTGTCCTTCGCAGAGGCGGAGTATCTGGCGGAGTGTCTGACGCGGTATGTGACCGATCTTCACGCCAATCGGAACCGAAGACGCCGGGCGGCTGATAAAATACGCGGGGTCCAGTGGGCACCCTCGCAAGATGGAGGGTGGAGCGCCACATAAGGGAGGGCCGTGGCTCGAACGTTGCCCTTGAGGACACCATGAAGCCCGCCGTCATTGCCCTTTTTCTTTCCTTCGCCATTGGTGCCGCCGCCGCCGGTGAGCGCACTCCCACGCACCTCTTCGCCCCCGGCGATCACGTCGATGCCGCCGGCGTTGTTCGCGACCGCGGGAACCGGCCCATCGGGCGTATCGAGGCGGACGTCGATGGAAGTCATGTGTTGCGCGACAACGCCGGACGCCACATCGGCAGCGTTGAGCGCGGCTTCTCCGACGGTGAGTTGGTCATCCGGGACAGCGAGGGACGCCGCCAGGGCACGCTCGAACGCCGGCAGTGACACGGAAGTTCCAGTTTCGGAGCCACCGCCAGCCGATCGTCGGATCCGTAGAACACCCATCGTCCAAATCCTATCTGAAAGGCCCGCACCAGGCGGCGGGAAGTGACGACCAACAGGCTTGAGACGCTTGGGTCGGCACATAGGTCACGGTGAAGTTGTGGGGCTTCGTCCAAATTGTTCCCCGTGTTGGAGACTTGGCAGAGAGTTCTGCCCGCTCCGTCGCGTCACGCGTGGAAGGCCAATGCCATCACACCGCCCCAAATGCAATAAAGTTCCCTTTGTTATCTTTGGGCTCGATTTTCTGTATTTTTCCTGGAATTTTGGATGATGCGCCCTATGTTGTCTTGATCTCTTACAGGGAAACGCCAAGAGATTGCCGGCAGATCCGGCGGAGGCATACCTGTTTGGAGAAGTTCACGGGATCGCGTCCAGTCTTAGACATCTATGGAGACTGTCCAGCAACGGCCCGTCAAAGCCGAGGATCGCCGTCGGGAAACAAGGACAGGAGCCGCTCGTGATTGTCCGGGCGAGCGGACTTGCTGCCCGCAACGGAGCATCCGCATGCTTGAGAAAACAAGACTTGCGTTCTTTGTCATCGAAACCCAGGCCGGCTGGGTCGTGCGGGCCGACGGGTTTGCCTATCCCATGTGCGGCAGTTTCGCTGACGCGGTCGTCCGCGCCACGCGGGAGGCTCAGGCGGCTGGCCTTCTCGGCTTTGCCAGCGTCGTGCTGACGCAACCGGCTCTGGGCCGTCCGTACAAAATCCAATGGACCTACGGCCGCGACGCCTGTCCGCCAACCGCCAGAGAGGAGTTCCGCCATGCCGCGCCGAATCTTCGAAGCGATGCCCGCCACTGAGGCGGTGATCCTGCCCCCCTCGGCCACGGTCCACGCCGCGGCGGTGGCGATGAAGGAGCGGCGCCAGTGCGTGGTGCTCGCCATGACCGCCGGCCGGTTGGAGGGCATCCTCACCGAACAGGACGTGGTTCGCCGTGTCGTCGCGGAGCGGCGGGATGCGGAACACGTCACCGTGGCCGAGGTGATGACCCGGCATCCGGACACGATCCCTGCCGTCGACCTTGCGCTCACGGGGTTGCAGATGATGGAGGACGGGGGGTATCGGCACCTGCCGGTCGTCCATGGCGGACGTGTCGTCGGGCTGATTTCCCGCGTTGACTTCGCGGGGGCGGAAAAGACCGAACTGGAAGCCGAACGCCGATGCTGGGAACGGCTCGGGTGATCCTAAACCGGACCGCCGTGGCACACACACGGCGCGCTCCCGAACCGAAGGAGGATGGTCATGGACTGCCACTTCGTGGCCTTCGCGGGGCCCGTGCTCAAGGGCGCCGACGCCCTGCGCGAGTGCCTTCGCTGGGCTGCCGCCGAACGACGCTGGCATGGGCCGCAGCCGTTTCCCCATGGGCATCCTCCGACCGTGTCGCCTTCCGGCCTGGATGCTCTGCGGCACGGCGCGCAACTGACCCGGTACACCGAGACCGGTCGCGCGCGTGCTTGCTGACCCCAACCACACACCGGGAAATGTAGCACCATGCCGAGGCGTTTCCACAGTCCTAACGGCCACGCAACCACACCGCCGGAGCAGGAGGGCTGAGGCATGGGGCAAGCCCACTATCTCGTCGCGCAACGTGGAGCAGGCTGGTTCATTCTCTTGGAGAAGAACCGGTACGGCCCTTTCCCGAGCGGGCGGAGCGGTGCCCTGACCGCTGCCGTGCAGGCCGCGCATCAAGCCGGCAAGGATGGACATGACGCCCGCGTGTCGCTGCGCGCCGTAGACGGCACCGAGCGGACCGTCTGGTCCTTCGGGACCGATGGCTACCCTCCGCGCTGGGTGGAACGGTTGCGGATCTTGGCGCCGATGCCACGCCCCAAACGGCCGCGCCCGGCAATGCTTGCGCCGAGGCGGCCCGAACCAGGAGAAGCACCATGATCGACCGCGAACTTCTGGAGCGCTATCAGGCGGCGTTCGGCTGCACCTTCGATGTCGCGCTCTGGGTCAGACGGCCGGGCGACGGTGTGAACGACCTGATGCGCGTCGCACTCGCCGGATACGGCCCGCCGGTGACCGACGAACGCATCGCATCCCGACTGCGTGAGCGGCTCGTGTCTACGGAAGGTCTGTAGTGGCCCTCCATCCCGCTGTGCCAAGGGCGTGGACCAGACGTGTCAGCCCGCCCTTCTGCGATGCCGGAGTGAAGAGCCCATGGGGTGCCGATCGCTGACTCTCTTGCCTCTGGCAAGTGTCTGGTGTTCGGGAAAGGCGCAAGCCTCCGGTATCGACTGAATGCGGAGTTCGCCGCTTGATACTGCCTCTTACATGCTCCCGATCATGAACAGCTTTCAGCCAAATCTGCCCGGCACACCAGAGCGTTCCGATGCGGAGCGGAAGGTGGACGCCGTGCGGGCGCTGGGAGGAATCTCTGTCCAGGCGGTCGCCGCGACACGGGTGCCGATGATCGTGGCCGACGCGATGCTGCCTGGTACCCCGCTGATCTTTTCTGAACTGATCTTGCCCCGGTTCGGTGGACACGGGTTCACGCGGATCGTAGCTCGGCCTGTTCGGGCGTGACATAGCCGATGGCCGAGTGGGCGCGCTGTCAATTGTAGTAGGTCTCGATGTAGGCGAACACCTCTCGGCGGGCCTGGTCGCGGGTCTCGAAGCGGGTGCGGTGGACCAACTCGACCTTGAGGGTGTGGAAGAAGCTCTCTGGAGTTGCCCCGGCTCAGTGGACAGGTTGGGGCTTGTTTCACTCCGTGGGGCTGGGTCTCCTTTCGTAGTCGATCGGTGACAGATAGCCGAGGGCGGAGTGCCGTCGGCGGGGATTGTACCATCCTTCGATGAAGGTGAAGACGGCGATGCGGGCCTCGGCATGGGAACGGAACCGCCTGCGGTCGAGCAGTTCGCATTCGAGCGTCGCGAAGAAGCTCTCGCACATGGCGTTGTCGTAGGCGTCCCCGACCGAGCCCATGGACGGGCGAACGCCAGCCTCGCGGCAGCGGGCCCCGAAGGCCAGAGAGGTGTACTGGCTGCCCTGGTCGGAATGGTGAATGACGCTGGTCGGGCGCCGCTGGCCGAGCGCCATGTTCAAAGCGTCGAGCACGAGTTGGCTTTTCAGATGATCGGCCATCGCCCAGCCGACAATGCGCCGGCTGTAGGCGTCCAGCACCACCGCCAAATACAAGAAGCCGGCCCAAGTGGGCAGGTAGGTGATATCCGCGACCCATAGCTGATCAGGCTGATCCGCGGTGAAGTTCCGCTCTACCAGGTCCGGTGCTGGTCGGGAGTTGACATCTCGCCGGGTCGTCACCGTGCCCTTGCG
>NZ_JBFUHT010000070.1:0-20937 GCF_056402275.1 Azospirillum sp. P4_B5 | reverse complement strand
CACGGGCGAGGTCGGTGGGATCGCGTCCAGAGCGGACCAACTCGACCATATGCTGCCGGAATTCCGGCGGATAAGGCGGGCGGGTTTTCGGCATTGGTCAACACCTCCTGCGCAAGTCAGATGGTGTCCACCGAGCCGGGGCAACTCCAAGAATTCCAGCGTGATGCCCTCCGGGATGTCCAGCGTGCTGGCGACATGCCAGCCCGCGCCATCGAGAACGATGAGCACGTGCTTGGTGGGCCCAGCTCCAACCTCGCGGGCAAAGGCGTCCAAGATGGCCCCGAACATGGGCGCATCAATGCCATCGGTGAGGAACCAGACTACCCGTCCGGTGCTCGGCCGCACGAAGCCCACGAGATACATCCACTCAAAGCGCTGGTGGCCGCGGGCCATGGGGCGGCAGCCGCGCGGCGCCCACACCCGGCGGAGCACCGGCTTCAGCCCGACGCGATGCTCGTCCATCGCCCACACCTCCAGAGGCGTGTCGGGATCCTTCTGCTGAAGTGCCTGCACACGGCGGCGGAACCGCGCCTTGAAGACCTCTTGGGCCAAGGGATCGGCTTCGGCATGGCGGGGGCGCGGCACTTGGCGGGTGAAGCCGAGCCGGCCCAGATAATCGGTGCCGCGCCGGGGGGAGACCAGACGCCCGAGCATGCCGGCGATCCATTGGGCGACCGAGCGGCCCGTCCACAAGCCACGGTCGGGCGGCGGATCGTCCAGGTTATCCCTCAGGCGGCGCTGTTGGCTTGCGTCGAGCAGCGGTCTGGCGTCCCTTGCGGCGGCAGGCGGATGCTCCGCATCCGCCGAGCGCCGGGGTTGAACTGGCGCTGGTCGCCCAGCCCCGCAACCCCGGCCTCGTTATAACGTCCCACGATGACGCTGACCCAGCGCGGCGTGTACCCCGTCACCTCGGCCACGAACTGGGCCGAGCGCCCGCTGGTCAGCAGCCAGATGATCTGCAGATGCGTCCGCTCCATCGCATCCGTCGCGGCCTTGTACAGCCGATGCAGCTCATCGGCTGCAAGGTGATGAACCAAGTGAACCTTGCTGCCCATGCCAAATCAGGTGAAGCGGGCCAGCCTCAATGGAAGCCTTCACGCGCCGTCCGTATCAGAGGGTCGCCGCGCTACGCGATATGATCGGCCTCGCGTAGTTCATGGCGCCTCCCGCCAGCCCTTCGGCATCGTCGACTCATGTATGGCGCGACACCTGACGGAACCCTTACACGGAATTGCGACCAAGCAGCGGAGCGACCGTTCTCAGGGCTTGGTCCAAATCCATGAGCAAGTCTTGTTCCCCTTCCAATCCGGTGGACAAGCGCAACAGGCTGTCGTCAATGCCCGCTGCGCGCCGCGCCTCGATCCCCATGCTCGCGTGCGTCATCGTCGCCGGATGAGCGACGAGGCTTTCGATGCCGCCAAGGGACTCGGCGAGCGTGAACACTTTCACCGCCTCCACGAAACGGCGTGCGCCGTCCGCTCCGCCTTTGATGTTGAAGCTCAGCATGGCGCCGTAGCCACGCTGCTGGCGCTCCGCGATGGCGTGGCCAGGGTGAGACGGCAGGCCTGGATAATGCACGGTCTCCACGCACGGATGACGATCGAGAAAATCGGCCATCGCAAAAGCACTGCGCTGCTGGTGCTCCAGCCGTGGGAACAGCGTTCTCAAGCCACGCAACGTCAGGTACGCGTCGAAGGGCGACCCTGTGAGGCCCATCGCGTTCGCCCAATCCTTGAGGTGATTCAGATCCCGCGTGTCCGCGGCGATGACGGCTCCCCCCACGACGTCGGAATGGCCGTTGAGGTACTTGGTCGTTGAATGGATGACGAAGTCGGCCCCGAGCGCCAGCGGCTGCTGGAGCGCGGGCGAAAGGAAGGTGTTGTCGACGGCGATCTTTGCTCCCGCCGCTTTGCCTTGTTCGGCCAGCTTCGCAATGTCGGTGATGCGCATCAGCGGATTGCTTGGGGTTTCGATCAGGATGAGGGCCGGGCCGTGTCGAAGAGCCTCGGCGAAACCTGCCGCCTCGTTCAGATTGACGAACGCCACGTCGAAATGCCCCTTCGCCGCTCGCATCGAAAGCAGGCGATGGGTTCCGCCGTAGCAATCGTGAGGAGCGACTACCAGGTCGCCAGGGTCAAGCGTCGCCAGCAGCAGGCTGACGGCGGCCATGCCGGTGGCTGTGACCACCGCACCGGCCCCGCCCTCCAATTGGGCGAGGGTATCGGCGAGCAGATCGCGCGTCGGGTTGGCCGTTCGCGAATAGTCGTATGGTCCGGGCTTCTCAAAGCCGGGAAACCGGTAGGTGGTCGACAGGTGGATCGGCGGCGTCACCGCGCCGTACTGCGCGTCGCTCCCGATGCCGTTGGCGGCGGCGATCGTCTGCGGGGATTTTTCATTGTCCATGCTCGGCATCCTCTGCTGCGTGCCGTGGTCCGGCTGTTCGACCGCTCCTGGCCTGCCCGATGGCGCCGCGTCAGCGCGCCGCCGCCCGAAGGTCCGCGGCGCGGCTTGTCCGTCCGGACTCGCTCGCCACATCGCCCCGCATGGTGCGCACCAGATTGTAGACCATCATGAGCGCCCCCGCGAGAAACAGGGCGCCGCCGGCTGCGCGGATGACATGGAAGGGGTGAGTGGCCGTGACCGTCTCGACGAACGAATATTGAAGAAAGCCAAGGGTGTCGTAGGCGCGCCACATCAGACCCTGCATGATGCCCGACACCCACATAGCGGCGATGTAGAGCAGAATGCCCACGCTCGCCGTCCAGAAATGCAGGCTGACCAGCGCCACGGAGTACAGGCGCTCCCGCCCCCAGAGCCGCGGGACGAGGTGGTAGAGGGAGCCGAACACCATGAAGGCCACCCAGCCGAGCGCGCCGGAATGCACATGGCCGACGGTCCAGTCCGTGTAGTGCGACAGGGCGTTGACCGGCTTGATGGCCATCAGCGGACCCTCGAAGGTCGACATGCCGTAGAAGGCCACCGACGTCACGAGGAAGCGCAGGACCGGGTCGGTGCGCAGCTTGTCCCAGGCGCCCGACAGGGTCATGATGCCGTTGATCATGCCGCCCCAGGACGGCATCCACAGCATGACCGAGAAGGTCATGCCCAGCGTCTGCGCCCAGTCCGGCAGAGCCGTGTAGTGCAGGTGGTGCGGGCCGGCCCAGATGTAGATGAACACCAGCGACCAAAAGTGCACGATCGACAGGCGGTACGAATAGACCGGCCGCTCCGCCTGTTTCGGCACAAAATAATACATCATGCCAACGACACCGGCGGTCAGGAAGAAGCCGACGATGTTGTGCCCGAACCACCACTGCACCATCGCGTCCTGCACGCCGGACAGCAGCGGATAGCTCTTCGCTCCGGTGAAGGAGACGGGCACGGCCAGATTGTTCAGCGTGTGCACCATGCCAACGACGATGACGAAGGACAGGTAGAACCACAGGGCCACGTAAATGTGCTTCTCCCGCCGCTGCAGGATCGTCCGGACTAGGATCGTCGCGTAGAGCAGCCACACACCGAGCAGGAACAGGTCGGTGTACCACTCGAACTCCGCGTACTCCTTGCTCTGGGTGGCACCCATCACGTAGCCGGACACCGCCAGGAGAACGAAGATCTGATAGCACCCGAAGAGCAGCTGGTGCAGTTCGCGACTTCCCCACAGGGCGGTTCGGCAGGTCCGCTGCGCCACGAAGAAGGACGAACCGATCAGCGCGTTCCCGGTGAAGGCATAGACGATCAGAGTGGTGTGGATCGGCCGGACGCGGCCGAAGCTCGTCCATTCCAGCCCGAGGTTGAGCGTCGGAGCGACCAGCAGAAGGGCAACCCACAGGCCCATTGCCAGCCCGGCCACACACCAGAACAGGGATGCCTGGATGAACATCCGCACCGCGGCGTCTCCGGCGTCGTACGAGGCCGCGTCGCCGTCTGCCCGTCCGGCCCCGGGTATGGAAAGCGTGGTGCTGATCGCGAGATCGGTCATGAGCAAGACCCTGTCGACGTCGCAAGGCGGGAACGGCCGGACGGCCGACGTCATGGCGGCCCGGTCGGCGATGGCCGGTCAGGGCCCCCGGCGCAGGGCGCGCGGACTCCCGTCCCGTTTTGGAATGGGAGGATCACAGGCGCCTTGCCCGACGGCTCGTAACACGGTTGCGCAGAGCCTAGGTCGCGCCTACACATAGCAAAAGCGAATTTATTCGATGGATTGCATCGGAATAGCCGATGCAATTCCCGGTGGGGGCGTCGCATGGACATGGAAACGGCCCGCACTTTCCTTGAGGCGGCCACGGCTGGAAGCTTCGTCGCAGCGGCGGAGCGGCTGCACGTCACGCAATCGACGGTCAGCACGCGCATCCGGCAATTGGAGGATCAGCTCGGTTGCCAATTGTTCGTGCGCAACAAGAACGGCGCGATGCTCACCGCGGCCGGGGTCCGGTTCCAGCGTCACGCCATCGCCATGCTCCGCCTCTGGGAGCAGGCCCGGCAGGAGGCCGCGCTTCCCATCGGGCATCGCGCCCTGCTGCGCATCGGCAGCGAGGCCGGTCTGTGGAACCGGATGCTGAACCGTTGGATTCCCTGGATGCGGCGGAATGCCGAAGAAATCGCCTTGCGGTGCGAGGTCGGGTTGGCGGACGATCTGCTCCAGCGCCTTCGCGACGGGACGCTCGATCTCGCGGTCCTTTATTCGCCGCGCGCCGTGCCGGGCCTCGCCGTGCGCCTGCTGCTGGAGGAGGATTTGGTCCTTGTCAGGGTTCGCCCCGCTCCGAGCGCCGGTGGCGACCACTACGTCCTCATCGACTGGAGCGACGAGTTCCAGCGCAGCATCCGTTTGCGAAATCCGGAGCTTCTGTCCACACCCTTGTCGATCGGCGTCGGCACGCTCGGGCTGGACTATGTCAGGCAATGCGGGGGAACCGGGCATTTCCCACGGAGCCTAGTCCAGCCCATGCTCGACCAGGGGGTGGGGGAAGTCGTTCCCGAAGCGCACCCGTTCAGTTTGCCCATTTACGCCGTTCACCCGGCGGAGTCTGATGCCAGCGTTCTCGAAGCCGCGTTCGAAGGCCTGCGGGCCATCCTCGGCTCTGACAAGGTGACAGGGAATTCTCACCAAGGCGCCGTCGTCCAATAGAATCCCGTTCCGACCGGCGTCGGTGCGCGGGGCTCATGCCCGCAATTGGATGCCGCTTCACCGGCAGGATTTCACGCCGTCGCGATGATGCGGCGTGAACGGTGTTCTGACAGGAAAGGAGGAATCACCGTGAAGCCCCAGCGGTCCGCGCCCCTGCCCTCGTCACCCTTCGCACGCCCCGACGGGTCCTGCCTCGGTCGTCTTTCGGACGAGCAGGAGGACAAGCCCGTGCCCGCCGCGCCGGCGGAACCTGAGGACAACCCCGCCCCGCCCACCGAGCCGATGAATCCGGCCTGATGCGGCTCGGAACACCGGCGCACGTTGGCCGCGACAGAACTGCCGCTGAATGCCCGCCCTAAACCTGCGGAGATGATGCGCGTTCATCCGTGCCGCCAAGCACCTCGTCCCCACAACGGTAAGCCCGTGCAAGGGCGACGTCCTGTGCCGGCGTGAGCACGGCGTCGACGGCGCCGAGCAGTGCGGTCTCTTCCTTTTGAATGTGCAGAACGAGGCCGTCGATCAGCTGCTGCCCGAAATGGCGGAAGACCGGCCAGCTTTCCTCATCGAACCCCTCACGCAGAGCCAGGGCGCACAGCCGGGCGATCCGACGGACGAGCGGGCGCAGGGCTTCATGGTCGGTCGACAGGTCGGCCGTCATCTCGTAAGCGCCGACGGCGGCGATGGGCCGGAAGAGCCACTGCTCTTCCAGGAGGAAATGCCGTTCAAGGTCCTGGCCCAGCTCCTTGCCAAGGGTGGCGAGCAGACCGCGACCGTCCGCGTCGAGATGCGGGATGTCGTCCTCCCCGGTGCGTTCGAGATAGGCTTCGAACGCGTTCAGAAGGTCGATGGTCCGGTGATGATCGTCGTGCAGGAGTTGGCCGGTCTTGCTGTCGGTGTGCATGTTCGAAGCCGTTTGAAAGGAGGTCACGCGTCGGGTCGGCCATTCCAGGCGGCTAGCCTGACCAGCCGAGGATCGTCGGCGTGGTCCACCAGCATGCGTCGGACCCGTTCCTGCCATAAGGTGCGGAACTGTGCCGCTTCGTCCGGGGATGCCGCGTGGGACAACAGGCGCTGAAGAAGGCCGGGCATTGCCGGATCGACCGGCACGACGCCGCTGTCGAGCGTCGCTTGCACGCCCGCTCCCGTGTCCGTGCGGACGAAGGCCATCGTCCCTTGAATGCCGACCCCGAAGGTCAGGAGGTTCCGGCGGTCGAAGCGTCCAGCGATGCCCTTGAAGCCGGTGTTTTCCGTCGCTCCGGTCAGCAGCGTGGCGACGCTTGCCATCACGCCCGCCACGCCTTCGGCGGCGGCCTCGCGAACAGACACTGCAACGACCCCGCGTTCGGGCACCTCATCGGGGTACAGACGCTCCAGCGACCGTACGGTCATCAGGTAAGCACCCGCGACGGTCGGGCAAGAATGGCCGGCCAGCCGCACCGCATCGGCATAGCCGTACTCAAGCAGGCCGTCCTCGGCCGCGCCGAGGAACGCGCCGAGCGGATCGAACACGACGAGCCGCGGCGCCGCATCATAGAAGGATGGAAAGGTCATGACCGGATCGTGCCACGATGATGCAAGAGCCTCTTTGTCCTCGCGTAAACGGAACGGCCAAGCACCGGCGGCAAACGGGAAATGCCCAACGGAGGAAGGCAGGGTCTCACCCCCACCCTCCCCGTGAGCATCCCACCGGGGTGGGATCAATGCTTCATCTCGCCGAGCTGCTTGCGGGAGTCGCCGCTCTTGTCGAGGATGATGCTGTCGTCCACCTTGCCATCGACCTCCAGAATGCCGATGAGCCCCTTGGTGGCACGGCTCAGAGCGTGGTCGACCAAGGCGTACTTGCCCGGATAGTCGACCTTGAACTCCACCATCGTCGCCCCGCCGGGCGCCACCGAGACCGTCTGCACGTTTTTAGCGGCGGCGTGTCCAGGTCACCGAGGTTGTGGACGCGATCGAAGATCTCGCCGATGACATGGAACGACGAGGTGAAGTTCGGCCCGCCGACACCGAACCAGACGCGCACGGTTTCGCCCACACTGGCCTCCAGCGGCTTGTCCTTCACCAGCCCACCCACGGCGCCGTTGAACACCAGATAGCCGGGCTTCTCGTTGACCAAGCCGTCATAGTCGTCTTCCGCGGCCGGCAGGTTCTTCGCCTTGGTGGCGTAGATTTCCTGCTGCATCACATAGAATTCCTTGTCGACCTTCGGCAGGCCGCCTTCGGGCTCCACCACGATCAGGCCGAACATGCCCTTGGCGATGTGCTGTGCGACCATCGGCGTAGCGCAGTGATAGACGTAGACGCCCGGCGCCATCGCCTTGAACGAGAATTCCTTGGTCTGGCCCGGCTCCGCCTGGGTGATCTGTCCGCCGCCAAGGAAACCGCTGGCCGCGTGGAAATCAATGGAATGGTTCATGACCGATCCGGGCGCGTTCGTCATGGACACGTTCACCGTGTCGCCGACACGGACGCGGACCATCGGGCCGGGGACCTTGTTGTTGAACGTCCAGTAAGTGTAGGTCGTGCCGTCATCCAGCCTGGCTTCGACCTCGGTCGTGGTCAGCACGACGTTGTGGGTCTTGGGTGCGCGCTTGCCCGCCGCTTCCGGCGCCGGGACCGCCGCGGGGTCCTGGACGATGTCGACCGCCGGCTCCTTGACCTTCGGTTCGGCGTACAGCGTGGTGGCCGATGCGGCGCCGATCCCCGACAGGGCGATGAGGGCGGCGGCGCTGACGGTGGCGAGGAAGCTCTTGGTTTTCATAATGCAATCCAGGGCGAGTGTTGCTTCCGAAGCCAACGTCCCAGATTTCACACCCCAATTACTTGACGACCGTCAAGAATTTGAAGCCAGCGCAATGCACAAATCCTCCAACATTTGGCCAGCTTTTATCACAACAGCAATAAAGAATGTGCGGAAGCGCGGGGGCGAAGGGCCGTATAACTATGAGAATCACCACGAATCACAAGGTGAACTCTGATGAGGCCACCGGGCGGCCTATTGCCCGTCCCGCTGGGAACATGGCACCGGCTTAACGCCCTGCGACATCCCGCCGCGGCTCAATGTGCAATCCCGCCGTACAGGGACACCGCGCCATGCCGCTTCCTTCGGCTTCGAGAACCGCGTTCGAGGACACTCGGACGCTCCTTCCTATCCTTTTCCGCACTGGCCCAACGGTCCTGTTTGCGCTTCCACTGGTCCTGGACACGTAACCTAACCGTGTAACGATAACAGGGGGAGGTGATGGCCGAGCGATTCACGAAATCAGCGGCGCGCAACATCTTCTACGGCGGGTCGCTCTTCTTCTTCGTCACCTTCGTCGCCCTGACGATTCACAGCCACTACTACATTCGAACGACCAGCACGGACGAGGCCACGCTGTCCGAGAGCGTCGCACGCGGCAAGCATGTGTGGGAGAGGAACGCCTGCATCAACTGCCACTCGCTGCTTGGTGAGGGCGCCTACTTCGCCCCGGAACTCGGCAACGTCTGGGTCCGCTACGGCGGTCGCGAGGACGCCGAAGGCGCGCGCACAGCGCTGATCGCCTGGATGCAGTCGCAACCCAGCGGCGTCGAGGGACGCCGCCAGATGCCGCAATTCAACCTGACCGACGCGGAGCTCAACGACCTCGTCGACTTTCTCGAATGGACCAGCCGCATCGACACGCAAGGCTGGCCACCGAACCAAGCGGGCTGAAGGGGGAGGCATGGCATGAAATACGCGACCCAACGCATCGCCTATTGGTACTTTGCCTGCGCGATGGCCCTGTTCGTCGTCCAGGTGCTGGTCGGCTCGCTCGCCGGGACCGTCTACGTCCTGCCGAACTTCCTGTCCGAGATCCTGCCCTTCAACATCCTGCGCATGATCCACACCAACGCGCTGATCGTGTGGCTCCTGCTCGGCTTCTTCGGCTCGGCCTACTACCTGATCCCGGAGGAGGCGGAGCGCGACATTGAGAGCCCGGCGCTCGCCTACGCCCAATTGGCCATCCTGATGATCGGCGCGCTGGGCGCGGTGATCGGCTACACGCTGGGCATCCACGAGGGGCGCGAGTTCCTCGAACAGCCGCTGTGGGTGAAGATCGGCATCGTCGTCGCGGCGTTGATCTTCCTCTACAACATCTCGCTGACCGTGATCAGAGGACGCAGGACGGCGATCACCAACGTCCTCCTGCTCGGGTTGTGGGGGATCGCGGTCTTCTTCCTGTTCGCCTTCTACAACCCGACCAACCTCGCGCTGGACAAGCTGTACTGGTGGTACGTCGTCCATCTGTGGGTCGAGGGCGTGTGGGAACTGGTGATGGCCTCGGTCCTCGCCTTCCTGGTCATCAAGATGACCGGCGTCGACCGCGAGGTCGTGGAGAAGTGGCTCTACGCCATCGTCGGCCTCGCCCTGTTCTCCGGCCTGCTGGGCACCGGTCATCATTACTACTGGATCGGCGCTCCGGGTTATTGGCAGTGGATCGGCTCGCTGTTTTCCACGCTGGAGGTCGCGCCCTTCTTCGCCATGGTCGTGTTCGCCTTCACGATGGCCTGGAAGGGGCGGCGCGACCATCCGAACAAGGCCGCCTTCCTGTGGACGCTCGGCACCCCGGTGATGGCCTTCTTCGGCGCGGGCGTGTGGGGCTTCATGCACACGCTGTCCTGGGTCAACTACTACAGCCACGGCACCCAGGTCACCGCGGCACACGGGCACCTTGCCTTCTTCGGGGCCTACGTGATGCTGAACCTCGCGATCATCAGCTACGCCCTGCCGACCCTGCGCGGCCGCGCGCCCTACAACCAAGTGCTCAACATGTGGAGCTTCTGGATCATGACCTCGGCCATGGCCTTCATGACCTTCACGCTGACCTTCGCGGGCGTCGTGCAGGTCCATCTGCAGCGCGTGCTGGGCATGACCTACATGGAGGTCCAGGAGCAGCTGGCCTTGTTCTACTGGATGCGCCTGGGTTCCGGCATCTTCGTGGTCATCTCGGTGCTCATGTTCGTCTACGCGATGTTCGGACCGGCGCGTGAGCGGGTGCCCGCGCGTACCCAGCCCTCCGTCGCGCCGGCCGAGTGATGGCGGAGGAGGCGTCCTGCCAGCATGGGACGGCGGGCGGCGCCGTCCCCTTCTACGCCCCCACCGGCAACGAGGTGGCGTTGTTCGAGCATGCCCACCGCAACCGGCTGCCGCTGCTGCTCAAGGGGCCAACCGGCTGCGGCAAGACCCGCTTCGTCGCGCACATGGCTGCAAGGCTGGGACGCCCGCTCTACACGGTGTCCTGCCACGACGACCTGACCGCCGCCGACCTGACGGGCCGCTACCTGTTGAAGGGCGGCGACACGGTCTGGACCGACGGCCCGTTGACCCGCGCCGTGCGTGAGGGCGCGATCTGCTACCTCGACGAGGTGGTCGAGGCGCGCAAGGACGTCACCGTGGTGCTGCACCCGCTGACCGACGACCGCCGCCTGTTGCCGCTGGAGCGCACCGGCGAACTGCTGGAGGCTCCGCCGTCGTTCATGCTGGTCGTCTCCTACAACCCCGGCTACCAGAACATCCTGAAGTCGCTGAAACCCAGCACGCGCCAGCGCTTCGTCGCCATAGAGTTCGGCTTCCCGAAGCCCAATGCCGAAACCGGGATCGTCGCCCAGGAAAGCGGGTTGCCCGCCGACCGGGTCGCTCCGCTGGTGCGGCTGGGCAACGCCCTACGCGCGCTCAAGGGGCAGGACCTTGAGGAAGGAGTGTCGACCCGGCTGTTGGTGTATTGCGCCTCCTTGATCCGCGACGGCATGCCTCGCGACGAGGCGATCCTGGCGTCGATGATCGAACCGCTCACCGACGATCCGGAGGTCAAAAAGGCGCTGCTTCGGGTCGCCGAACTCACGCTGGGATGATCGCATGGCCTCGATTTGGGAACCCGAGGAGTTCGTCGGAGCCCTGTGGCACCGTCTGGTCGGTGACGCCGCGTCCTACCCGCGTCATCCCAACGCCGCGGTCCGCCTCGACGAGGTGCGCGCGCGCCTCGGCGTGCTGTTCCGGGCGCTCGGCGGCCCCGGCGCCGTGCGCATCGCCGGCACCTCCGCCGAAACGTCCGGGCATCGTCTCGGCCTGAAGCAGCGTCTCGGTCTCGGGACGGAAAAGCTGGAACGCGCCCGCTACGACGGCGTCACCCTCCAGCTTCCCGACCGCGTCGATGTCTTCCCCTCCCGCGAGGACAACGCGGCGCTCTACGAATGGCTCGCCATTTTTTTCGTCCAGGCCGAACCGCCTCCGGCGATGCCCGACGACCCGCTGCAAGCCGACCTCGTCCGCCTGCGTTCGGCCCGTCGGGCCACGCAACGGGCGCTCGATGAATGGCCGGGTCTGCGCCCGCTGCACGTCCGGCTCTGCCAAGCCATGCGCGCGGCCCGGCCCAAACGGCGGCTGCCCGGACAGGAGGCCGCCGTCGAGGCACTCGTCGGAACGCTCATCGGCAGCGGCGGCCCAGCCGATTCGGACCTGCTGGCCGCGGTCACCGACGCGACGGTCCCGCTCGACCGCTTCCGCGCCGCCTCCGGCTATCGGCCCTTCCTGCCGGTGCCGCTGTGGGGCGAGGTGTCCGCACCACCGGAGGGCGCCGCTTCCCCCGAGACGGATGAGGAGAGCGGCGCCGGGGCCGAAGGCGACGGCAAGCGCCGCAGGGCCAAGCGCCGCGACAACGACCAGACCCGGCGCGACGACCCGCTGATGCTAAACCGCTTCGAGAAGATTCTCGGGCTGGCGGAGATGGTCAATCTCAATCGCAAGGTTGAGGACGACGACGAGGAAAGCGCCCGCAAGGCCGCGGAGGACCTGGACGAGATCTCGGTGGGTCAGCACGAGCGCAAGGCGTCGACCAAGCTCAAGCTCGACCTCGATCTGGCTTCCGAGGAAGCTGACGTCGCGCCATTGCGGGCGGAAATCACCTATCCCGAGTGGGACTGGAAACGCCGTCTCTATCATTCCGACCATTGCCGCGTGATCGCCGAGCCGGCCACGCTGGAGGGGGAGGAGTGGCTGCCCGACGACAACGCGCTGCGCCGCATCCGGCTGGTCCGCCGCCAGTTCGAGGCGATGCGGCCACGCCGGCAGGTGATGACCGGGCAGCCCGACGGTGATGAACTCGACCTGTCGGCTCTGGTCCGCTCGGTCGCCGACCGGCGCGCGGGCGGCATCGGCTCGGATCGGGTCTACACGGCGGTGCGCAACGTCGCCCGTGACCTGTCGGTGTGCGTGCTGGTCGACGTCTCGCTGTCCACCGACAGCTACATCGAGGAGCGGCGCGTGCTCGACGTCGAGAAGGAGGCTCTGCTGGCGTTGACGCACGGGCTGACCGCCTGCGGCGACGAGCACGCCATCCTCACTTTCACCTCGCACCGGCGCCACCGAGTGGACATACGCACCGTAAAGGACTTCGAGGAGCGGTTGGACGCCCGCGTCGGGCGTCGCATCCAGGCGCTCAAGCCGGGCAGCTACACACGCATGGGAGCGGCGTTGCGCCACGCGACGGCCCTTCTCAAGGACCGCCCGCACACACACCGGCTACTTCTGGTGCTGACGGACGGCAAACCGAACGACACGGACCATTACGAAGGCCGCTACGCCATCGAGGACACGCGCGTGGCGGTGCAGGAGGCGCGCCGCGCCGGACTGCGGCTGTTCGGCGTCACGGTGGACGAGAAGGGGCGCGACTACCTGCCCTACATCTTCGGCCCCGGCGCCTACGCCATCTTCCCGCACGCCGCCCGCCTGCCGACAGCGCTTCCCGCCATCTACCGCCAGCTGACCGGCTGAACGCTCAAGAAACAGGAGGCATCATGCTCAGGATCATCCTTGCCGCCATCCTCGGAGCCGTCTTGGTGTCCGGCTCTCCCTGGGCGCAGGTCAACATCCGGCCGGACACCACGCCCCGCCTGCCGCCGCAGCCGGGACAGTCCCTGCCCGTCGAGGATGCGCTTTTCCTCAAGGAGGCGGCCGCGGCCAGCCAGGGGCAGGCGGAACTCGGGCGTCTCGCGGCGGAGAAGGGGGCGGACGACGCGTTCAAGAGCCTGGCCAAAGGAATCACGGAAACCCACGCCACCTTGGGTGAGTCCCTGAAGCGGCTCTCGTCGGCCCGCCCCCTGCCGCCGGACGACCAGTTGAAGCCGGAACGCGCCGACGCCTTCGGCGCCGCCGGGGCGGTGACCAACCCGGCAAACGCCCAGGAGGGCATGACGCAGGACGCCGTCAAGGCGCTGTCCGGGGCGTCGGGCGACGCCTTCGCCAAGGGCTACATTGAGGCGCAGCTTCGCATTCATGCCCGCATCGTCGACCTCTACCAGACCGAGGCGTCGAACACGCCGGACCGCGAGCTTGCCACCTTCGCGATCACCAGTCTGGTGTCCATCCAGAAGGACCGCGACGCCCTGCGGCAGATGGCCGGCCGCTTCGGGATCAGCGCTCCGGCCACGGGCCAGCCGGTCCAGTATGGCGATCCGACCAAAGCCCGTTGAGGCCGGCGGCCGCCATGGCGAACGGTGCGCCGCCGGCCTCAACGGGCAGTTTTCGTGCGTTTGCCCCTGGGCAAAGACGGCGACAACGCTTCACGTCATGATCCCCTTCGGTCATCATTCCAAGGACAAGCGAGGCGGACATGACGGAAACGCAACCACAGCCTACAGCGCTGCTCGGAACCCAGGTTGCCGAGGTGGACGGAGCTGGAGATCTCGTGTTTGACGCCGCGATCGTGGGGTCGCTCCTCGGCCTCGAACCGGGCGCCTTCATGGAAGAACTGAAGAAGGGCATGGTCCATCAGGTTCATGAACAGGGAACGGGTGTGGACCATGGTCGCAGGCGGGTGACCTTCCGCTACCGGGCACGGCAATCTGTGCTGGTTCTGGACGCGCAGGGCCGTGCACTTCATGTTGCATGAGGTCGAGGTGGATGGGAGGGCGCGAAGAGCGCGGCCATGTGAGCGGCGTGAGCCCGGACGACGGGTCCATCGATCAAGGGCCTCTGTTCAACCCCACACGGCAACCCGACCGTCGCCGGCTTCACGGCGGTCGTCCCCTGACGATGCCAGGGGTGGGTCAGTAATCCCGATCCGGGTGATCGGACCAGTCGCCCAGATTCATCACGGCGACAGCCATCGCCACACCGCCGAACGTTCCGCAAACCGAGCCGAAGAGCAGGATGAAACCGATCAGCCGGTAGTCGGAGCCAAGGAGCAGTGTACGGAGACTGGCGACATCCAGCGCGAGAAGGCCGAGGCAAACGACAACGCCGGCCACGACCCCAATCGCCAGATGGGTCAATAGGAATGACACCAGATTATGCTTCTGCAAGAAAGCGGAGCGCCGTGGATTTCGAGGCATTACAGTGACTCCCTGCAGAGCAAAGGCGCATGGTGGCAATTGGAAGGCAGCATGCGCCGCGCCCTTGACGTTCGCCCTGAACTGAATCGGCGCACGCCCTGAAACCTCATACGGCAAGCAGTTCGTCCGCTGGGCCAAAGAACTCGTAATGGATGCTGCCCAATGGCACGCCCCGGCCGGCGAGGCCGCCGACCATAGCGCGCAGGAACGGTCGAGGGCCACACAGATAGTAGGCCGCCTCCTGCGTCGGGGTGTTGGCCACGATCCAATCCATGCTGATGAAACCTCGCTCATCGTAGTCGCGCCCCTGAACGTCGGCCGGGTCAGGGGCGTTGTAATAGGTGCGCAGCGTGATGTTGCGAGCCTGAGCGGCCAGTGCCCGGGAATGATCGCGCATCGCGTGAACACGGCCGTTTTCGGCGCCGTGGATGTACCAAGTCGGCCGGCCATCGCCGGAACCGGCAATGCTCTCCAGCATGCTCATCATCGGGGTCAACCCCACCCCACCGCTCAGCAGCACGACCGGCCCGGCGGAAGCCTCGTCGAGGAAGAATTCGCCGGCCGGGGGCGCCACCTTCAGCACCGTGCCCGGCTTGGCGTGATCGTGCAGCCAGTTGGATGCCAGCCCCGCCGGCCTGCCCGAGCCCTCCTCCCGCTTGACGCTGATGCGGTAGGACCGGGAATCCGGAGCGGAGGAGATGGAATAGTTGCGCTTCAGCACACCGGCTCCCGGCACATCCAGCGCAAAGGTCAGATACTGACCGGGGCGGTGGCGGATCACACCGCGCCCGTCTGCCGGAACCAGGATGAAGGAGCGGATGATGTCGCTCTCCGGCGTCATGCTCTCCACCGTGAAGTCGCGCCAGCCGTTCCATCCGCCCGGCGCCGCGGCGAGCCCGGCGTAGACGCTGGCCTCCCGCGCTTTGAGCACGTCCGCCAGAAACCAATAGGCCTCGCCCCAGGCGTCGAGAACCTCGTCGGTCGCGGCGTCGCCCAGCACGTCCTTGATTGCGCCCAGCAGGGCATCGGCGACATAGGGGTAATGTTCGGGCAGGATGTTCAGCCCGACATGCTTCTGCGTGATCCGCTCCACCCGCGAGGCCAGCACACCCAGATTGTCGATGTTGCGGCCATAGGCGATGATCGCCGCCGTCAGCGCCTTGGACTGCGACCCGGTCTCGCCATGATGGGATTGATTGAACAGGTCGCGGATTTCCGGGGTGCGGAACAATCGCTGATACATGCGGTCGGTGACCGCGGTGCCGCCTTTCTCCAGGGCGGGAACCGTGGCCTTGACGATGTCGATGGTTCGGTTGCTGAGAGCCTCCGCCATGAATTGTCTCCGTGCTGCCATGGCGATTCAACCCTCCGCCAATTCAACCGGTTCCGGCGGTTTCCCCAGAACCGGGCCGACCTCAAAAGGTTACGATTGCCCAGGCATAGGCCGTCAACGGCGCTGGAGTTCCTGCTGCGGAAGCGGCTTCCATGCGCTATATTTCGGTCTACGAAGCGCTCGTCCGCTTCTTCACGCCAAGGACTGTTGGCGTGACGAACCGCCTGGGAACCGTGGCTGATGCCCGCTGCCGATACCGATGCCCTGCAACCGTCCGCCCTGCGCGATGCCGACCATCTGACGGCGCTCGTCGATCTCAACGAACGCCTGTTCTTTGCCCATGACCTGCCGGCCGTGGTCTCCATCCTCCGGACGGCCGCGCGCCGCCTGACCGGCTCCGACGGCGTCACCATCGTGCTGCGCGATGGCGACCTGTGCCATTACGTTGAGGAGAACGCGATCAGCCCGCTGTGGAAGGGGCAGCGGTTTCCCATGGGCACGTGCATCTCGGGCTGGGCCATGCTGACCGGGCAACCGGCGGTCATTCCGGACATCTACGCCGATCCGCGCATTCCACACGAAGCCTATCGCCCCACCTTCGTGCGGAGCCTCGTGATGGTGCCGGTCGGCGCGCCAGAGCCCATCGCCGCCATTGGTGCTTACTGGGCAGCGCGGCACACGCCCGACACGGGCACCGTCACCCTCCTGTTGGCGATCGCCCGATCGGCGGCCCTGGCGCTGTCCAACGTCCGCCTGCTTGAATCCTTGCAGGAGGCGGCCGAAGCCGCACGGACGCAGGCCAAGGAACTGGCGCGGGCCAACACGGCGCGCACCCGGCTCCTTGCG
Source organism: Azospirillum sp. P4_B5 (assembly GCF_056402275.1). Lineage (NCBI taxonomy): Bacteria > Pseudomonadati > Pseudomonadota > Alphaproteobacteria > Rhodospirillales > Azospirillaceae > Azospirillum > Azospirillum sp. P4_B5. Next base: position 4,279 of record NZ_JBFUHT010000070.1, on the reverse strand, counting down.
ACGTTGAACCATGACTTGCGCCAACCGGTCCATGCCCTGACCCTCGACTCCCACGCCCTTTCGTCCCGGGTCACAGACCGCGGGGAAATCTACGTGTCGACGATGAAGCACTGCCTGGGCGTGGTGAAGCGACTGATGGATGGCGTGCAGGATCTGGTGGGGATGGACGACGGCACGATCGCCGTCCGGATCGAAGACGTCCCGTTGGACGATCTGATGACGCACGCCACAGCGACGTTCCAACTGGCCGCCGCAGCCAAGGGGCTCGACTGGCGCATGGAAGGGAGTGGCAGAGGGGTGACGGTGCGCACGGACCGGCTGCTTGCGTCGCGCATTCTCCACAACCTCGTCGACAACGCCATCAAGTACACCGACCACGGGGAAATCCGAATTGTGTGCCGCACTGCCGGCGGCAAGGTATGGGTCGACGTCTGCGATACCGGCCGAGGCATCCCGGAGAGTTCCCTGGCCGACATTTTCGAGGAGTTCTACCGCATCGAAGCCGGAGATGAGGTCGTTGGCCTGGGCCTTGGCCTGTTCATCGTGAAGACGCTGGCGGATCACCTCGGCTATCCTATCACGGTGGAGTCCCGCCCAGGGGCGGGAACAACGATCAGCGTCGCCCTGCCAGTGGCTGGTTCTGTCGCACGTCCATAGGCGGGCGAGCGAGAGCCCTTGCCCGAGGGGGCACCGTGACCAGCGTCAGCGGCCAGCCACGAACCCGCTCGAGGGGGTATCGCAGAAATGCTGCTGGATGGCCGCGATAGCGCTCATGTCTGCAAGGAGAGCCGCGACGCAGTCCGGATTGAAACTTCCGGGCCGCCTGCTCCCAGAGGAAAGCCGCCGCGGCCTCGTTCGTCCACGCTCCCTTGTAGGGACGTTCCGACGTGAGCGCGTCGAGCACGTCGGCGACCGCGACAATGCGCGCTTCCAGTGGAATGGCCACGCGGAAAGGCCGTTAGGATATTCCCAGAACGCGCTTGGCGGCACGATCGATGGGCATGCCCTTGGCGTGCTCAAAGCGAAGGCGTTTCCACAACGGCATGATACGAGCAGGACGGCCTTTGCCGAACCCGGTGCGGACCGAACCAACTCAGCGATGAGGGCAGGTCAGCTGCCGAGAAGCTCCTGCACGACGGCAAGGAGTTGATTGGAGGCGACGGGTTTGCAGAGGAATGTCACGCCAAGGTCCGTTGCGTCACGTTCGCTGTCAGACCCCATATCCCCGGTCAGAATGATGCCGGGTATCGGATGGCCAGCCTGTGCGCGGATGGAGGCGACGGCGTCCGTTCCGACTTCGCCTCCTCGCAGTCGGTAATCCGCGACGACAAGGTCCGGCGCACGCGGCATGCCTCGCAGACCTTCGAGAGCCTGCGCCGCGGACCCGGCGATGACGACCTCGTAGCCCCACTCCATGAACAATGTCCGCAACCCGGAGAGCACGATCACGTCGTCATCGATCAGAACAGCCAAACGCCGTTGCCCGTCGGCCGTTACAACCGGCTTGGGCCGGGGCGGACTTGTCCCCGCGGCGCCCGCAAGGGGGACATCGACCGCAAAGGTCGATCCACGCCCCGGTTCGGAGCGTACGGTCACCGGGTGATCAAGCAGTTGGGAGAGCCGCTGCACGATGGCAAGCCCCAGGCCCAACCCTTGGCTCCGGTCGCGTTCCGGGTTGTTGACCTGATGGAACTCTTCGAACACCCGACCCATCTGCTCGGCGGATATGCCGATTCCACTGTCGTGAACCTGGATGCTCACGCGGTCGGGAGCGATGTCGCAGACGACCCGCACATAGCCTTCAGGGGTGTAGCGCAAAGCATTCTCGACCAGATTGCGCACTATGCGACCGAGCAGCACCGGATCGCTTCGCACCGCCAGAGTTGGTCCGGGGTCGGTGACATGGAGTTCCAGACCCTTGCTCGCCGCGATCGGTGAATAAGCGGCTCGCATCTCATCCAGCAGCGACGCAAGCGGCATGTCACGGACCTGAGGCGCAATCGTTCCGACATCCAAGCGAGAAACGTCGAGCAGGCTGTCGAGCAGGGCCTTCAACGTGTCCAAGGGATCGTGTCCCAAGACGTGGTGTAGCTGAGGAGAACCGGCCCGCCGAAGCGCCCCCAGAGCTGGCGTAGGCGGGCCGGTTCTCTGAGGTGGTCCCCGTTCCCCGGACAGTTGGATAAGCTTGGTTCGCCCATCAGGAAGGACGGACCCGATGACGGGGAAACGGAAGCGGTATTCGGCGGAGTTCAAGGCGAAGGTTGCGCTGGAGGCGATCCGGGGCGAACTGACGGTGTCGCAGCTCGTGGCCAAGCACGGGGTGCATCAGACGCTGATCAACGCCTGGAAGAAGCAGGCCGTCGAGGGGATGGCCGGGGTGTTCTCCGGCAAGGCGGAGGCTGCTGAGGCCAGCCATCAGGGTGAGGTGGAAAAGCTGCACGCCATGATCGGGCAACTGGTCGTGGAACGCGATTTTTTGCGCAAGGCCTCCGGTCGATGAGCATCGGTCGGAGGCGGGAGTTGATCGAGCCGGAGCATCCGCGCCTGTCGATCACGCGACAGTGCGCGCTGGTGTCGCTCAGCCGCTCCAGCTATTACGAGCCGGTGAAGGGCGAGCCGGTCGAGAACCTGGAGCTGATGCGGCGGATCGACGCGCAGTTTTTGGAGACGCCCTGGTACGGCAGCCGGCAGATGACCCGTCATCTCCGGCGCCAGGGGCAGGAGGTCAACCGCAAGCGGGTCCGCCGTCTGATGCTGCGGATGGGCTTGCAGGCGGTCTACCAGCGTCCAAAGACGACGGTGCCTCATCCGGAGCAAAAAATCTGGCCGTACCTGCTGCGGGACATGGTCATCGACCGTCCGAACCAGGTGTGGTGCGCTGATATCACGTACATTCCCATGCGCCGCGGCTTCCTGTACCTGGTCGCCGTGATGGACTGGGCGACACGCCGGGTGCTGGCGTGGCGACTGTCGAACACCATGGACGTCGAGTTCTGCCTGGAGGCGGTGGAGGAGGCGATGGCGCGGCACGGCCGCCCGGAGATCTTCAACACCGATCAGGGCAGCCAGTTCACCAGCCCGCGCTTCACCGGCTTCTTGACCGCGGCTGGCACTCGGGTGTCGATGGACGGGCGGGGCCGCTGGATGGACAACGTGTTCATCGAACGGCTCTGGCGATCGCTGAAGTACGAGTGTGTCTACCTCCATGCCTTCGAGTTGGGCAGCGAGGCGCGGGCTGGTATCGGCCAGTGGATCGAGTATTACAACGCCGACCGACCGCACTCTGCGCTCGGCGGCCGAACCCCGGCCGAAGCCCACCAGGGCGCCCCGGTTGGGATCAGATTGGCGGCATGACACGGACCTGAGCCAAGCTTAGCAAAGCCGCGAAACTGTCCGGGGAACGGGGACCACCTCACTCCTCAGCTACACCACGTCTTGGGACACGATCCCGTCACATAACTTGAGCGAGGCAAGGAGAGGGGACTTGCAGCCGCCCAACGGCAGCTACGACGCAGCCTTGCGGACGCACGTCTCCTGCTGCCAGACGGTGAAGGCGTCAGCCCGGTAAGTGCGATACTCAGCGGCGCTCATGCGATGTCGACGTGGGTGGGAGTGCTGGTGTATGGGGCCATGGGCGGAGAGGAATTGCTGGGCTTGGCGCGGTGACGTAAAGCGCTTCATCCGCCGCTCGCGTTGGCGGGTCGGCTGGTGTGAATTCTCAGCCCGGTTGTTGAGACGCCGACTTTGCCGGTGCTCGACACCGGGGATGATCTTGGCCTTGGCGGCGGCATAGGACCTGAGCTTGTCGGTGACGACGACACGTGGGACATAGCGCAAGCCCCTCAGCAGCTTCTTGAAGAATCGCTTGGCGGCCTTGGTGTTACGCCGGCTCTGCACCAGGATATCGAGCACCGAGCCGTGCTGATCGACGGCGCGCCAAAGATAGTGCTGCACTCCATTGATCCTGATGAACACTTCGTCCAAGTGCCAACGATCGCCGGGCCGTGGGCGCCGACGGCGCAGCCGGTTGGCAAAGGTCTGGGCGAACTTGCGACACCAGCGCCGAACCGTCTCGTAGGAGACCTCGACACCGCGCTCGGCCAGGAGCAGTTCGACATCGCGGAAGCTGAGCGGGAACGTGTGGTACAGCCAAACTGCGTGCGCGATCAGCTCGGCTGGGAAGCGGTGGCGGTAGTGGGGATCGGGCTCGCGTCTCATCCCGCTACCATGCCCGGCGCACCTCCGGCTCGCCAGCCCCGCAGTTTATGTGACGATGCCC
>NZ_JBFUHT010000069.1:0-21285 GCF_056402275.1 Azospirillum sp. P4_B5 | reverse complement strand
GCCGCCAGACGGGCCTCGGCGGCCCGCCAACGCGGGTCGTCGGAGCCGAAGCGGTCGGGGGGCTGCCAAGGCGCCGCGCCGAGGCTGTACTGGCGGGGGTCGGTGGCGTCGCCGATCAGCGGCCGCTGGGTCCGCAAGGCCTTCGGGTCGCGCCGGGCGAGCTTGGCGGCCCGGCGCCCGTAATCGCCCTCGTAGGCCCGCTCGAACAGGTCTTCGGCCGTCTGGAAGCCGCGGGAGTCCAGCCAGTTGGCCAGCCGCCCGCAGAAGCGTCCGACCCGCTCGAACACCCGCTGGGCACGCGGGCCGCTGCGGTCGCGCCGCGCCGCCCAGGCGCCGAAGGCGTAGGCGACCCGTTCGCGGTGCGACAGCTGCTCGGTGCCCGGGAACTCCTCGGCGAGCACCTGCTGGTCCTTCTCGCTGAGCAGCGCCTCCAGGCTGTGCCAGCCCTCGTGATAGACGGTGTCGAGCGGGTCGAACCGGGCGACGTCCATGGAGATGGACGCCAGCCCCTTCGCGCGCTCGAACATGCCGGCCACGCGGATGCGGCCGTCGCTCGCCGCACCGCTGGCCACCAGGGCGGCGCCTTCTCCCCACAGCTCCTGGACCGCCGTGACGCCGATGGTCGGGTTGAGGCGCCGCGCCGCCTGCAGCAGTTGCCGGCGGAAGGCGGCGACGTCGCGCGCCGCCTCCTCGGGCACGCGGACGCCGAGATCGCCGAGACGGGCCACGGCGTGCGTCGCCTCGACGCTCGCCGCCCGGTAGAGGTGCGCGGCGTCATCGAAGGCGGCAACGGCGTCGTGGGGCACGCCGGCGCGCGCCAGCACCCTCTGGGCGCGGCGGCGCGCCTTGGGAAGGCCGCCCTCCGCGAGGACGGCGAGCGCGGCCTCGACCGTCTTCCCGCGGCCCCGCTTCGCCGCCCGCCACACGGCGCGCCGGGCATCCTCGCAGCGCGCCCAGGCCGAAGATTCCGACGTCATGGACAGCGCGTAATCCTCCGCCGGCGTGCGGTGCGGCGGGCGGCGAAGCGCGAACGTGGTGTCTTCCGAGTCGCCGGAAACGGTCATCGAAACGTCGCTCATCGGTCTTCTCCCGCCGCGAAGGCGTTCGTGGGGTCGTCGGAATGGGAGGCATCGCCGGGCGCCGGTCCGGCGGCTTCGAAGGCGGCGCGCTCCAGCGCCGCAGCGGGATCGGCCCCGGCGGCCAGGGCGGCGGCGAGGCTGTCGGCGTAAGCGTCGGCGGCCGCCGCGAGGGCGTCCTCGGGCAGGCCGAGACGGCGCAGACGGTGGAGGAGCGGATCGACGGGCGCCGGCTCGCGACGGGAATCCCCGGAAGCGTGCATCCGGCTTGCGTCCTCAACGCGTATCATGCTTTTGCTCATGCCGTTCGGCCCCGCTTGGCCGAGAGACGTGTCAAGGACCCATGCTCAGTTACCTGCCCACCGAGTCCGAGCGCCCGCCGGCCGATCCCCCGCGCCCCTGCCTGCTGCTCATGCCGGCGGAGATGGCGCTGCTGCTGGAGGACCGGCCCGGCCCCCGCGCCCGGCCGGTGATCACCGAGCGCGCGACGCCGGGCGGACCGCGGCGCTGCTTCCTCGGCTTGGCCGTCAGCGCCCAGACGGCGTGGGAGGTGGCCGCCCATGGACGGATCGATCCCGGCCTCAATCCCGGCCGCCGCAGCGAAAGCGGCCTCGCCCCGCGGACGCTTCAGCCCGCCGCGGACATCCGGCTCGACTGGTGCCGGATCGCGAGCATTCTTCAGCCGGCCCGGGAAATCGCGGCGCTGTCCTGGATCTGCGTGATCGACGAGGACGAGCCGGACGCGACGCTCCGCTCCGGCATTCGCGGAAACCGCTGAAGCGCTCACGGCCGGCGGGTCCCGGAGGACCGCCGCCGCCCGCCGGACGGTTCGTCCCGCCGCTGCCCGCCGCGTGCCGGCCCCGTGCTGCGGGACGAGCGCGAACGCCCGTTTCTCCCCCGGCCGGCGCATTCCTCGAAGCGCGCCTTGTGCTCGTCGATGAAGGCGGAGGCCTCGCCCGCGCTCATCGCTGCGAGCCGCTCCGGGGACAGCGCCAGGCCGAGACGCTCCGCGATGGCGGCGATGAACGCCCGCTGTCCGGGCGCGGCGGGACGGGACCCCGATGGTTCGGGTGGACGGCCGTTGGCGCGGATCGCCTCGAACTGGCGCAGGATGCGCTCGCGGGCGTCCTCCAGCACCTGCTCGGCCAGCCGGTCGGCGCCGCGCGAGTCGCGCGCCCGCTCGATGCGGTCGAGATCCATCTCGAGAAGCGCCGTCGTCTCGGGCTGCACCAGCTCGGGGACGATGGGCAGGAGGGCCTCCACGAGCATGATGCCCTGGCCGGAGAGGTCGATGGGCGGCGTTCCCTTGCCGCGGGCCCGTCCGCGCTCGACGAGCTGGGACGCGATCAGCTCCTTGATCACCGTCTCGCGCGTCGCCGGGGTGCCGACGCCTTTGGAGCTCTTCAGGATCTCGCGCAGATGCTCCTTGTCGGGCGGGACGAGGCGATGCACCTCCAGCATCGCCTCCAGGATGCTGGTCTCGGTGTAGGGGGCGGGCGGCCGGGTCCGCTTGTCCTCGAGCCGGGCGGCCGACACGGTGCCGGTCTCGCCGTCGGCCACCGGCGTCAGGCGGTCGGTCTCGCCGCCCTCCTCGTCCGCCTCGCCGTCGTCGGCTCCGAACAGCACGCGCCAGCCCGGCTCCGTCTCGACGGTGCCGGCGGCCCGGAACAGGCGGTCCCGGCAGGGGCCGGACCGCGGAACCATGCTGACCGTCGTGCGCAGACCCTGCGCCGAGGGCATGAAGGCCGCCACGTAGCGCTGTGCGATCAGCCGGTAGGCCTTCGCCTCGTCCTCCGTCAGGCGCAGCCCGTCGGCCGGAACGTCGGTGGGGATGATGGCGGTGTGGCTGGCCTCCGCCACCTCCCGGTCGTTGACCACGGAGCGCCGCACCGTGAGGCGGCCGTCCAGGCGGTCGATCGCCGAGCGGAAGGGTTCGCCGAGGCCGCGCAGATGCTCCATGATCCGTGGCGCCTTCTCCACGTCGGAGGAGGCGACCACCGTCAGCTCGGCGCGCGGGTAGGTGATCAGGCCCTTATCCTGGTAGAGCCCCTGCAGGATCTCGGCGGACTTGTCGCCCGACCACCCCCACAGCGCGCCGGCCCTGGTCAGAAAGCTGGTCTTGGAGAACAGCTTGGGCGGGGCGGTCTCGACCGGCTTCTGCTCCACGGCCAGCGGTTCGGCGATCCCCCGGGCCGCCTCGGCGAGGGCCAGGGCGGACGCGCGGTCGGTCAGGCGCTCCTCGGCGGACGGGGCGTGGCGCAACGTGACGATGCCCGCCCGCACCCGGACCTCGGCGAGGATCTCGAAGTAGGCGACCTCGCGGAAGTCGCGGATCTCGACGTGCCGGCAGTGCAGGATGCCCAGCACCGCCCCCTTGACCCGGCCCATCGGCCAGTAGCCCTTGCCGAGATCGCCCGGGCGCAGGAAGACCGAGCAGGCGACGGTGTGGTTGGTGCCCTCCCACAGGTCGATGACCGACCGGGCCCGGCCGGCGACGAAACGGCCGTAATACTGGTCGGGGTCCTTGAGGGCGAGGAAGGCGGCGCGCTGCGGTCCCGGATTGGATTCCGCGCAGATCATCCTCTTCACGGCGCGCGGCCGGGCGCCGGTCAGCTCGAGAAAATGGCGCCAGATCGTCTCGCCCTCGCGGTCCGGATCGCTGGCGCCGATCACCATGGCGCACTGCGGCAGCAGCTTCTTCGCGGCGGTGATCTGGCGCCTGCACTTGGGATCGTCGGAGGGCAGCACGCGCGGCCGCGCGTTGATGTGCGGCCAGACCTTGGAGCGCCAGTCGCGGAACTCCTCGCCCTCGTCGCGGGGTTCCTCCAGACGGTCGACATGCCCCCAGCCCCAGATGATCGCCGCCCGCCCGAGCGGGCTCCTGGCGACCTCGATGTAGCCGTCGCGCATCGCTCCCCCGCCCAGGGCGGCGGCGTACTGCTCGGCCTGGATCTTCTTCTCGGCGAGGATTCCGACGTCGAATTGGGGAGCGGCCATCACGGGTCCTTCTTCAGCAGCCAGGGGCGTGCGGGGCGGCATCCCGGCGCACGCGGACGAAATGCTTGTAGACGGAGCAGGCGTAGCCCCGTTTGCGGTGCTCGGGACCGGCGCTTCCGGCGTGGTAGCGGCCGACCGCCTCGTCCCAGCTTCCGGTCGACGCGTAGAGGGAGAGCAGGAAGCGCGCTCCATAGGCGGCGTTGAGATCGGGATCGAAGGCGTCGTCGAGCGTGGCGAAGGCGTCCGGGTGATGCTTCAGGTTGATCTGGACGCAGCCGACATCGATGCTGCGGACGCCGTCGGCGAGCAGCCGGCGCACCGTCTGGACGGCCATGCGCCGGCTGCCGAAGCGCATGGGACGCCCCGCGGCGTTGATGGTCCAGGCCCAGACGCGCGGTTCGCCGCCGGTGCTGAGGCCGGACTCGACGCGGCCGACCGCCAGCAGCAGCCCGGACGGAATGCCGACGAGGCGCTCCACCCGTTCGATCGCCTCTTCGCAGGAGTTGGAAGGGGAGCGGGCGCGGGCTTCCGCTACGGGCACCGCCGTTGCGGCGAGAACGGCGGCAAGCAGCAGCGTCACGCGCGGGCACGCCGCCCGCCGCTCACCGGCTCTGTTCTTCCTGTTCGGCCACCACCATGAGTTCATGCCTTGAGCATGCAGGTACGGCGGTGCGGGGTTCGAGCACCCGCGAACAGCTTTTATCGGCGTGAATTTGAAGCTGGCGGAGGGGCGTCAGGCCTCACCGTCTGGGAGCGGTAGGGGCTGGAGGGCCGAGCACACGATTCAATTTCGGACGGAAGGAACCCTTGCGCTTTGTAATTAGGTATGTTACATCATTCCTCATGACCGATGCGATCCGCCCCAAATCCGACCACGACGAATTCTGCGTCCTACTCGCAGCCGCTGCGCTTAAGTCCCGTTTCAATGGGATGGATAGGGTAGAGGCTGCGCTTGGCGGTGGCTCGTCCAGCGTTGGTGCCACATCCATCACGTGGGAGGAGCATGGCAGCGCGGCGCAAACTCTTCTGGCCGCCTTGCGCGACGGCACAATCACCGACGTTCCCACTCTCTACGAAGCGGTCGATGATTTCGCTCTAGGCGATTCCGACATTTTCTTGGCAACATTTGCCATTCTCGCGCCTTCTCTCTCCGACAGCTTCCTAGTTGAACTTGGCGTCCCTCAAGAAAATCTAGCCGCGTATAGTCGACGGGATCGGCAGGTCTTCTGGGATAGCTTTGCGCGTGCGCTAACGCTCGACTCTTCCTCTTCTTCGGTTTCGGGGGAGGAACGCTGTGAGAGCAGGGCGCCCGCTCTTGAGAGCATTTTTCTCCGTACTTTGGACGAGATCCGTATCGATCACGGCTTTGTCCGACGGATCGATTTCGGAAGCGTTCCCGCATTCAGATGGTTGTGGGAACGTACCATCTCTGCTGCGGCGCGGGCGCTTGCACGCGTTGCAGCGCGCATCCGATCGCGCCGTGCCAAGCGGCTGATTGCGCTGGTTGGGTTGCCGCCGCTCACGCGAGGGCAAATCCTAACCTTCACCATACAGACCGGCCACCCACCGCCGGTTTCCACGGCGAACGCGTACGCTCTTCCCTCGTCAGAGGGAGTTGGGCTGTTCCCCATCGTTCCTTGTGGAGACCGACATGGCCATCCTCAGTTTTGCCGATTCCCAGCTCGAAGAGCTGTACCGGACCGGCACGTCACGCGAACACGGCGCCGACTTGGTCGAGCGCATCATCATGGCGCTCGACCGCCTGGACGCTGTCGCACGTTTGCAAGACCTGCACTTTCCCCGCTCGTTGCGCCTCACCAAAGATGCGCGCGAGTCCAACCGCTTCCGCATCCACGTCAAGGATTCGGCATGGATCAGCTTCGTATGGCAGCACCCGCACTGTCTGGATGTGCGGCTCGAGTGACACATAGGAGGAGCGCATGAGTGTCGACCGTCGCCCCCTGGAGCGGCGGCCGACACCGCCCGGCCGCTTCATCCAAAGCGATATTCTGGAAGAGTACGGCTTGACCCAGGATCAACTGGCACAGCGCCTGCGCGTGTCACGCCTCACGGTGAACGAGCTGGTGAAGGGCAGGCGCGCGCTGACGGCGTCCATGGCGCTGCGACTGGGGCGGCTGACCGGGCAATCGCCGGACTACTGGTTGGCTCTGCAGCGGGCCATCGATCTCTGGGACGCCCAGGAGGAAGTTGACAATCGGACCATAGAAGAAATCGAACCTTTGCAATCACATACAGAATAGTGGTTGCCCGGTCATCCCAGAGGCGTGCCAACCGGCGCGTGAAGGAGGTAACTTAATCATGGCCGATGCTCTTCCAGGCGACACGGTGCGAATTTGCGAAGGCAACTTCTTCGTGGAGTTCTACGAGCTTGACGGTCGGCGGTCGATTACGTGGCGGAGCTTGCCCGGCGAGCGCGAGGCGGCCCAGAGGTGGGTTGATGAGCGGACCACTCCGGCTAAGGAATGGCTTCTCCCTGGCGAAATCGTCGCCGGCCTCGGATAAGAAAGCCGAAGATCCCCGACCATAACCAAAGCGACCCGCTTGCGCCGTGAGGCGAATGAGCCGATATTCGCATCATGGGATGAGGCGAATGTTGCCTCATTCGCCTCATCGGGGAAGCGGATGTACATCTGGCAACGCGACGACTGGCCGAGCTTCCGATGGGACGCCGCCCGCCTCATCCAACCGCTGGCGGCCGCGGCGCGCCGGCATGGAGCCCTCTCCGGGCTCCTCTACCCCTTGGGAGAACAGGACCGGCTGCTGGTCCAGTCCGACGCGGTGACCGAGGACGCGATCCAGTCGTCGCGCATCGAAGGCGAGACGCTGGCCCGCGACAGCGTGCGCGCGTCCGCCCGCCGACGCCTCGGCCTCGAAGCCGGTCCCGGAGGATCAAGCGACCGCCGGGCGGATGGGGCCGTCGCGATGCTGCTGGACGCCACCCGGGATCCGAGCCGTCCTCTGACGGACGAAACCCTCTTCGGCTGGCATGCCGCCCTGTTTCCGACCGGTTGGTCGGAGATGAAGCGGATACCGGTCGGGCAATGGCGCCCGGGGCCGGAGCCGATGCAGGTCGTGTCTGGACCGGCGCATAACCCCGTCGTGCATTACGAGGCGCCTCCGGCGGACGCCGTGCCGGCGGAGATGGCCCGCTTCCTGACCTGGTTCAACGACCCGGCCGAACGCGCGGCGCTCGACCCGGTGTTGCGGGCCGGCCTGGCGCAGCTGTGGTTCCTGACCATCCATCCCTTCGAGGACGGCAACGGCCGGATCGGGCGCGCCATCGCCGACCGGGCTCTTGCCCAGGACGAGGCGATGCCGCAGCGGCTGCTGAGCCTGTCGCAGGCCATCGCGGGGGACCGTGAGGGGTACTGGGACCGGCTGGAGGAGACCCAGAAGGGCAACGGCGATGTGACCGGCTGGTTGGCGTGGTTCGTCGACGCTTACGACCGCTCGGCCCGCGACGCCGAGGTGGCGATCGGCGGCGTGCTCCGCCGCACGAAGATGCTGGACCAGGCGCGCCAGGCCGGCGTCACGCCGCGTCAGGAGGCTGTGCTCGTTCGCATGCTGGATCCGGAATGGAAAGGCTTCATGACGTCGCCGAAGTGGGCGAAGCTGACGGACTGCAGCATGCCGACGGCGCAGCGCGACATTGCCGACCTCGTGGCCAAAGGGCTTCTGGCCGCCAACCCGGGCGGAAGCAAGAACAGCTCCTATCGCCTCGCCGGTCCCTTGGCCCCGGCCGACATCGCACCGGCGACGCTCCAGCCGTTTTTTGCCGAACCGACGGAGGAAGGCCGCCGGAAGGCGAAGGCGCTGGTTCGGACGATGAGTCCCGATGAGATCCGGCTGCGCCTGACCGTGTCGGAAGCGCTCGCCGGCCGGTGGGAGGGCGACCCCTCGCGGGCCACGGCCCTCCCGGCCTTGCGGACGGGAATCGAGCTGCTGGCGGGAGAAGGGGCTGGACGGCAGGCGCCGCGGAGCTCGGCACGCTCCTCAGCGCTGGAGAGATAAGTGTCTACCCGACAGCAGCGGCACCAACAATGCAGATGATACAGGCAGCGGCATCAAAAACCCCTCTGAAGGCTCGTCTATGCACTTTTTAATACGTGGGGACGTAGCGGTAGCCGGTCGCCCCATTCACCCGCTCTTCGTCGCGGCGCTTGATGGCATCCCACGCGGCACGGTTGGCCTGCGACTCCTCGATCCTGGCCCGGAGCTGCGCTGAACGCTGCATCGCGGAGCGCTGCTCCTCCTTCTGAAGCATCGTTGCACGGGAGCCTTGATATTCGGCGAGCAGGGCTTCGTCGGCCGCAGAGCCGTTTGTACAGAAGAACGATGCCGAGCCCACCATCTGGATTCGTTCTCGGGCCGCCCGATCACTTTCGTCCACATTGAGGGCACCCATCCCCAGTTGAATGGCCCGCCGTCCCTGCTTCCGCTTCTCGCAGAAAACCTTGCCAGCCTCGGTAACTTCCTCGGAGGTGACGTAGCGCGGGTCATAGTTGATGTGCAGCGTGTCGAACCGGGGATTGCGGCCCGTACTTACAGTCGGTTTCCCTTTGACCAGAGGTTTCTTGAAGAAATCCTCATGGCCGGTGCTGGAGAGGAGGTGACGCTGGGCATCGCGCGCCTGCTGCTCATAGTCCGGGGGGCTCGGCCGTGAGGTCGTGTTGCAGGCTGCCAGGAATATGGTCACGGCGGCGATAGCCAGAGAGCGCAGGGCGACGGTGGGCAGTCTGGTCACGGTCAGGTACTCCAAAATGCGGCGACTTCTGGTTAGCCAATTTTTAGAAGCTTTTGCGACATCGAAAGGCAATGATTCCCCTCGCCTTTGATGCGAGCGCGTCTCATCGGAGCGATATGCGCTGAGTTTCAGCAAGCCCACGGGGCACCCATGGCGTGTGGCCGGTCACTTCAGGGTGAACGCCATGTAGGGGCTATCGCCGATTTGACCGGCAGCCCAAAGGATCGCGCCGGAGGATATGCCGGTGAAGGTCATACTCTCGTCGATGCTACCATTTCCATCGAGATCAATGTGGGCGGTGGCCCCCTTGAAGCCATTGGCTCCGGCCAGTTCTTCCCACTTCAGCGTGGACACGCCTGTGCGCCAGCCCCAGGCCGTGACCCATTCTCGCGGTTCGAGGTCGGTGATGGTTGACCAAGTCACCCCACCACCACGGGCGTCCACGAAAAAGGTATCGATTCCAGAACCGCCGACGAGGAAATTCGATCCTGTGCCTCCGTCCAACACGTCGTCGCCGTCTCCACCAGCTATCGCATCATCGCCCCCACGCGAGTTGATAAAGTCGTTGAGCGGAGTTCCGGAAATGGCTTCAGACGCTGCAGTGCCAATGTACATGTTCTGCAATTCGACGACCGGACCGACATAAGGCTGCATCTCAATGTCGCGACTCACTCCATCGGCCCAGACGGACAAGCGTCGGCTAGGATCGATCACCGGTACCGGCGCCTGCGGGGACGGTGCCGCTGGGGGCGGAGTTTGGGGAGCTGGCGCCTCTGGAGCAGGTGTCGGGGTTGGTGTCGGCGCGAGTTGCGACACCGCATCCACGGCGTCGAGGGCTCGGTCCGTGAAGGCCAGGGAATCAATACGGCGCAGGCGGTCGACGAAACCTGCGCCCGTCACGACGAGATCCGCGCCGTCCTGGGCAATCGTCACCGCGGTCGAGGCAACGCCGAACACTGCGGTGTCGAAGCCATCGCCGCCATCGAGCAGATTGTTGCCCGAGCCGCCGACCAAAGTGTCATCTCCGGCCAGTCCAAGCAGCGTGTCATTGCCGGCGCCTCCTTCGAGACGATTGGCGCCATCGGTCCACATCGTTGATCCATCCCCCGCCGTCAGCGTTCCGGGGTCGGTGCCGACGATGAGATCGTCGCCGTGGGAGCCGATGGCGTCCTCGATGGCGGCACCATAGGCAACGGCGAGGTGAGGGCTTATGGCGCCCGGCCGCAAATCGAGATGCACGCCGGACCAACCGGAAAACCACCCAGCGAGGGGAAGCGGATCGCCGGGACGCCGGAGAAGCGCCCCGCTCCCCGCTTCGCCGGCAAGGGTGACCGACGCTAGAGAGGCGTCGATAGTGTCGCGGCCTCCTGCGTCCCAGAGCGCAGCCAAAGGATACCGGCCGTCCACAGCGTAGACGTCGTCGCCCGTGCGCGTGCTGCGGTTGGCTCCATAATAGGCTTGCAGCACCGCGACATCCGCAAGCATCGGGCCGATGGGTTCGACCGTCTGCCCGGAGGCCAGCAGGTCAGGGCCCGGCGCCGTGTACGCCATCATGGTCCAGCCGCGGTGCCATTGCTCCCAAGCCGCACGCGGGTCTCCTGCCGCCGGAGCGGGATCCCCGCTGTCAAAGGGATGCGTGAGACCGAGCGCATGACCGATTTCATGCACGATGGTGCCGTAAAAGAGCCCGCCCCGGCTGAGATCGTCGGGAATTCCGAAGCGGTCCACGTCGAACGCGACGAGCCCCGACCGCGGACTGTTCATCAGCGGTGACGCCGCGTAGGCCGCCGTGAAAGTGCTGCTGTCGAGCGCCCGATCGTCGATGAAGCGCAAAGTCCCGATGGTGTCCGCCGCTTCCGTCACCTCCACGAAGGTGATGTTCGCGACATCAGCGAAGGAGGCAAGCGCGCTGCGGACGGCGGCGCGGTGCGCGGCGTCCAGCGCGGCCGGCTGTGCAAGATCGCCGTTGGGAAATGCTGGGCTTCCGGTGTCGTAAAAACTGTAGCTCAGGGTGACCGGAGCGGCTGTTTCCTGCGATCCCCATTTGCCGAATTTGTTCGGCGTTTCCCAAGGCGCTTGGCTCGGTTGAATGGCGGCAAGCGCCGGATCGGGAAGCGTTACCGGGACGGCAATGGCTCCGGCAACCAAGACGCCCGGATCGCGTCCCAACACGCCTCCGTCGACATCGGAGGTCGGTCGATTGGGATCGGTCAGGCCGAAGACCGCTGCGTGCGACGTGGGAACCCAAGTGGATATGCCGACCATGGGATAACCTGAAATTGTGAGCCACATTCCCAGCATCCGCATGGGTGGTTCACGTCGCTACCAGCAAAACCGCGACAAATTGACGCGGCAACAAGTCATGGCCGGGCGATAGCCAATCCCGCGCTGGAGAGGCGACCAAGCGCTGGAGAGGTGGAGGTCGCCTGATGCAGAACCCCCTATGGATGGGTGACCCCGGCCAGCGGATCGCGCATGACGACATCGCTGTTTCGGCCGGGATCGAGTTTATTCCGCCTCTTCCGGGGGACAAATCACCGGAAGCGGGCAACATCCGCTGCGATGGTCATGGTGAGGCGATCAGGCCCATTCAGCGGGATTTCGAGCGGTTGTCCCGGCTTCAGGGGAACCGTGACCTCGAGGCTGTTCTTCGCGCCGTTCTCCTTCTGGTACCACACGACGGCATGGGTCATGATCGCGTCGGATTGAACCTGCACGTTCGCGCTCACCCCCCATCCGCCGATCAACGTGTTCCCAAGACGGATCTCCTGCTTGTCGACGGAGCCTACCGCATTGCCGTCGCGCATGATCGTGCCGCTCTGAACGAGAGCCTTCTCTGCGGACGAGATCTTGTAGCCGAGGGACACGAACGGACGAGCGTTGAACGCTGCCACCATTGCTTCGATCGCCGGCATCTTCGCCGGATCGGCAGTGACCAGCAGCATGGCGGTTGCCGGCATGAAGTTGTACGTCGTGGCCAACGCGGGAAGCTCGGGCATGCGCTTCGCGATTGCGGCGTCGGCATCGCCGACAACGTCCGTAGGCATGAGCTGGATGGTGAAGAACCGATATTCTTCCTTACCGTTGGCGTGGGCGTTACCAGCCACCAGAAGGGAAATCGCAAAAACTGTGGAAAGCAAGCGCATATCGCACTCCATTCAATCTCGCATGCGCGCTGATGCCATGGCTGATGCATAGAAACAGCGGCTATCGGTGGAAGGGCAGCGGCCTGACGGCCTTCCTTCGGCTGAAGGAGCGGTTGTAGCTCAATCGCGAGTTGTGTCTCAACCCTTCAGGTGATCCAGTATGCATCGGCGATGACTGCGGCGAGGCGCCTCCCCGTGGCGGCGGCGGCCGATGGCTCGTGCAGATCCTGCACCTGGCGCGCTGTTGGTTGAGCTCCACCACTTGGCAGGCGTCGCCGACGATGACATGGCGCTGGTCGAGCTGGCGTCCCTGGACGCGGCCGTTGGGCGGATTCTCCCGAGAAAGATGCTGTTTTTCAGCGTCTTTCAGCGGCGCGACGGCACGAGCGGTTCTGGCAAACTGGAGAGACCTTCAACCAGTCGGGAGATCGATCATGCTTCGTTTGTGGCCCTTATTGGTCTGGCTCGCCGTGCCGGCTCTGGCTCCGGCAATCCAGGCGCTGATTGACGGCGCCCTCCGGTAAACGCTAGGGATACTGGTGCGCCCGGCCCCGCCGGCGCGCACCAGCTTGTCCAGGCTCTATGCCGCCTTAAGAGCGGAGCGACCAACGTCCTCCGCCGTCTACTCGTGTACGTGCCCGCGCTGCCGGGCCGATGAGCCGCACCCCGATCAGGTGCTGCATCAGCAGATCAACCTGCTTATCAGCCGGCTCAATGAGCAGCAGCGCCGCTGGTTCGTGGCCGTTGAGGCGCGGCGTGTTGGCTGGGGCGGGCAGACGTTGCTGGCGCAGATCACCGGCCTGAGCCGCCGCACCATTCGGCGCGGCCGCCGCGAACTCGAGGCCGGCTTGGCCGAGCGCCCGGCTGAGCGCGTCCGCGCCCCGGGTGGCAGCCGTCCCCCGCGCGAGACGCAGGACCCGGACCTTCTTCCCGCTCTGGAGGTGCTGCTCGCGCCTGAGACCCCTGCCGTGTCCTAGTCACCGCGTGTGACGCGATACTCGATCATGCCGCCGATTGTGGTTGCTTCGGATCCGTCGAAAGCTAAGCTGGTGGACGGAATGGTCGCGCCCAAAAAGAGCGGCGACAGTGATGCCGAACTGCCAGCGGCACTTCGCGGCGGCGCAAAAGCACCGCCCATTGATTGGCGCCACTCCCGCACGTTCTGGATTCCCATAGCTATCTGAAGCGAGTAGTCGGTCGACACGCTGCGTGGATCGAACTCCTCACCAGCGCTGATGTTGCGGAACCACCGTGCGATCTCTGCGTCTGTAGCATCTGCCGGCGGGGTCATGGGTGAACGCACGGGTGTCTGTGCGGTCCCGTGACAGGAGAGGCAGGATGAGCGGGGACTATCCACCGGGCCATTAAGCCGCCCGAGATAGCCAAGGTGCTGTGGCATAGTGTTGCCGGGGTTGATCCAGCCCTCGTTCGGCCGCATGCCACCGGCATGACTGGCAGCGGTAACATCAGGGTCGTTGCCCCACATTAAGCCGACGGGAACCATCCGGTCGAACACCGAAGCACTCGAGCGCGTTCCGTCATAGCTCAACGTAGCGAACACCCAACCGGTCGTCGTGTCTGCGCGGACGTCGCGGACAGCCAAGTCAATCTGAAGGAGGCGTACCCGCTGGGTCTTGCGGCGCGATCGGTCACGGCAATCGAGGTCATCAGGCGGCAGGTCATGGATGTTGGCGTCCCACTCCAAGCTGCCTGCGAGATAAGGCACCTGGTCGACGGTTGCTGTGGTGAACAGCAGCTTTGCCGCAACGGTGCCTTCAGGAAACAGCGCTAGAGTGGCGTCGGGGTGCCAGGGATCGGCCCAGATACGCCCAATCTGGTACCCCCCGGGCGAATTGAAGAAGCTCACGGCCCAGTTTTGGAAGCACTGCGTCTGACTGGGGTGCAGTTCGCCTTTGCCAACCTCGGCACGCGGCGTCGTGCGCTCGCGCGTTAGTCCGCGTATGAACTCCCGCCCGTTGGCACCGGCATGCATCCATGGCGCGTGATACCAGCGGCGGACCTTATTGTCTTGAACAACCCAATCCACTTCTTCATTGCCTTCTCGGACGTATCCGAAAACAGCAGCGATGTACTCAGCCGGCTGTGTCTTGAAGTCGAAAGCTGTCCAGGGCTTAGGCTCGTTGGAGGGGATTTTTGTGGGATAGTCTTGGCTGAGCCGGAAGACAACGCCTTTCCATCCCTGTGGAACAGGATCGTGTGCGTCTGGAAAACGCACCTCCGCAGCTCGGGCGGGCGATGCCAAGGCAACCAGCGCCAGAATGGCGATCAAGCTCCAACGCGATTGCATGACATCTCCAAATTACACGTTAGGACCGAATATTATACCGATCATATTCGGTCGCACGAATGCATGATCCAGGACACTGCGACTATGACATGCTGTAAAGATGTTTCAATATCGCCATTCGGGTATCCATCATACCCACAAAGCGACCACGGTAGTCGAGTGCGCGAAGAAAGTCTCGCATCCGGACAGCTAGCACGACAACATAAGAATTTCTTAATATAAAGTGAAGCAGCATGCGTTAGGCAATGGCTTAACGCCTGTTGTCGGCGCGCAAAATCTACCCGTGGACAGGGCCGGCCGGGCACTAGCCCAATTCCACCAGAGTGGCGGCAGAGCAGACGGCCGGCCAGCGATCCTGTGGCAGATCACAGACGGCAAACTGGCGGGATAGGCATCCAAACCGGTACCGCCGGCGCCAAGGTACAGAATCTGGAGAATGCGGCGACTGGTCGTCATGCCCGGACTGGGTTCCCCCATTCATGCGCAGAGCACCCAGCCAGCCAGCTGGCGATCCTGCCAGTGGTTGGCGTCGCCACCAGGCAAGAGTGAGGAAGGGGGGGCGAGGCGCGCTTGCTCAGATCCAACAGTGATAGCTTCCTGACGAATGGCCGGGTTGCTGACAATCCTTCTGTTGATGGGCGCGGTCGGACCCGCAGGGGCAACTGGCCAAGCGCACCACCAAAACCACCAGCGTCGCGTTGATTGGGGCGCACTCGCGCTGGGTTTGGATCAGTTTCGATCCAAAGCGTCCGCGTTAGTTCAGCGCAAAGATATCGAAATATACTTCTTGAACGTGGCATAGGAGTATTGGTCATTTACCCGAATATTCAGGTAGAATTTTACTAATCTTGTTTCTTAGTGCATCGGTAATCATAATTACCTTTTTTGGCGACTTGCTTAGACTAATGGTAAATAGGCGTAACGCGGCGATAAATGTAGAATGAATACACTCGTTCGCTGCCGAGGTCGTGTGACGAACGCTGCCCTGAGGAGGATCCCATGACAAGTGCTGACGTTGCCTCAACGCTCAAAAAACTGCATGAAGAGCTGCTTTCCTTGGTCGTCATGTGCAAGGATTGCCCCTTTCCAATGAAGGAAGCCATCACTAAGGCAATAAATTGGATATTTTTATCAGAAGGGGGAGGGGTGTACGGGAAAGGGTATGTGGATGAAATCGCTTTCAAATACGGAACTGTTAACGCGATCTTGGATCGCGATCCAGAAGCGTCAGTTGCTCGGAATCCCGATGTTCCTTATCCTCTGTCTCAAGTTCGGGCTGTTGAAAGGCTCCGCGATAGTATGCTTTCTTCAGTTATGCACTGTGTTGATTGCCCAATACCAATGTCCGCAGCACTCGAGAATATTATAGTAAATACAACTAGCGAGTTCGTGAGGGTACCTGTAGGAAGGGAAGCTGAATCAAGCAGCCTCATCGCTACAGGATACGGCGCTTCCTTTAATGATGCATTCGATAAGGCTGTGGCGCTTTTGCCAGATAGAAATCCTGCTGTGGCTGATGGCTATGTTGTCTATAAGATTATCGAGCTAGGAATGTTCCGAGGTGGCATAGCGGGGCAAACTCAATCATATGCGACCGTCAGGGCTGTTTTTGAAAAAGAGCGCCCATAAGTCCGAATAGGATCGTGGAGGCCGCGGCGGCAGGCCGAGCTGGTGCTGGTCGTCGCTGGTTCGTTGAGTGTCTGAAGGGCGACCATGGCGTCGGGGAGCGGATCGCCGGCTGGATGGAGGAAGCAAGGCGCCAGTGTACCGGCCGGCGGAGCACCGGTCACCGGACGGAGGCGGCGATCAGCGCCGTCAACGCCGGCGTTGGGGGCGCCATCCTCCAAATACGCCCGCGCCGGCCGCCGCCACTGTCCGTGTTTCCCGTCAAGGCTGTGCCTCCCCGCGCAGATGAACACCGCCACCTTTCCCATCAGGGTGTCTTCTGCTCCGCTTGGATCAGCAGGGACGCCTGCACCGAGGTGAGCTTGGTGTCGATCAGCGACGACAGTTTGCTGTAGCGCTGCAGCTGCTGCTCAATGTGCCGGCGCACCTCCGGGGAAGCGAGCGCGTCGGCCACCAGCGAGGCCAAGTACGGCTTCACGGCCCGATGCCGCCGGATGAGGTCGGGAGACCCGGCCCGGATGATCGCCCGCACGCGGTCCGGGTCGGCTCCGGCCTTCAGCGCCGCGACGGCGACGACGCGGTCGACGGCGTCCGGATCGGTCAGACCGTAATAGCGCGCGATGGCAGCCTGATGCTCGTAGACCTGCCGGGCCTGTTCCTCGGCGAGCGGGCCGTTGTACCCCACGATGCCGTCCAGCTCGCCGATGGGGTCCACAGCGCCTTCGTAGGCCATGCTTCGGCTGTCTTCGACCCCCTCCACGACATCCGCGGCCCGCTCCAGAAGCATCCGGCCGGCCGGGGCGAGTCCGCCGTCGTCGGCATACAGCTTGACCGGCGGCCCGCCGGAGAGCTGCCTCTTCGTTCCGACGACCATGCCTCCGCGCTGCCAGTGCACGGCGCGCGGGTCCTGGCCGGCGATGGCCGTCACGAGCCTGGCGGCGGCGGTCAGAACCCGCGGCGCCGTGCCGAGCGGGTCCCCCTTGGGGGCCAGACGGACGAAAGCGTCGTAGCGGGCGGACCCCCGGACCACACAGGCCGGCTCCAGACCCGCCGCGGACAGTTTGGCCAGGCCGGGCTTGGTGACGCGGCTGATCACGACGAGACCGTCCGGCGCCTCGGGTGCGATGCTCACATCGTAGCCGCTGTCGCTCCACTCCCGGACGAGGCCGACGGTGAGCGCCGCGGCGGGCAAGCGGCGGCTCATCCGGCGCTCCGGATGGAAAGGGTCGGCCAGCCGGACCAGGAGTTTCTCCACCCGCAGGGCCGCGACCTGCTCCGGCACGCCCAAGCCGGCGCCCGGCCGGCGAAAGGAGCGCGCGGACGCAAAAGGTACTGCGGTCTGTTCACTCCCAAACGCCCTGTCCATCCCCATCACCAGTCGTCCGCCAAAGCCTCGGCCGTCAGCGACGGCTCGATGTGTCCCGGAAAGGCGGCCACCACCTGCAACTCGTGCGGCGGCGCCACGCGCAACTGCACCAGCCCCATCGCGGCGAGCCCCGAAGCCGCCCGGGTGTGCGCAGCGGCCGACGTCAGGACGTCGCCGCTGTACCGCCAGTATGCCACCACCGTGTGTTCGCCCGCCACCTCACCGTTCGGCGCGGCCCGCGCCCCGGCCCCGAGCAGGAACGCATCGATGTCCTGAACCAGGGCGGAGGGCTCCAGGCGGCCACGGTAGACGGCCACGCAGAGGAAGTCGGAAAAACCGCTTCTTCGGCGCGCCTCGCGGGCCGCCTCGAGCGTGCTGCCGCCGTCGACGTGGTCGACCAGCCCCGTGCGGGCGCCCGGATCGAAGCCGACCACGGTCCACATCATGGCCGGGTCACGCGGCCGGAGCCACGCGGCCGGCCAGATCGTCGGCCATGATCCGGGGAGCGAAGTCCTTGCCGTCACGCCGCGTGGGCATGTACTGCAGGCGCGCGTCGGTGATCTCGACGCGCACGCCGTCGTTGACGAAGCCGTTCGCCTCGATGGCCGCCCGGTCCCACACCACGACCTCGTGGCAGGCCCGGCTCTGTCTGCCGTCCGGCGCCTCGACCACGGTTTCCAGATCGAAGGCCAGATAGGCCGCCTTGTCGCCGCGGCCTTCGCTGAAGCGTGGATCGCCGTGGACGACGCCTTCCAGATAAACGCGGTTGCAGTCCTGGACGCCCTTGGCCTCGTCGTCCGGAATCCGGCCGATTGAGCCGAAGTCGGCGTCGACCTTCACCCGGACACGCTGCGGGTCGCGGTCGCCCTCCCCCGGCTCGTAAGCGATCCGGCCATGGACCCGGACGATGTCGCCTTCGCGGAACTCGTCGCGAAGGTCGGTGGCGAGATCGCCCCAGACGCTGATCGGGTGGTAGCCCCGGATGTCCCGGTCGGCACCCTCGAGCTGGACCTGGGTGTGCACCGACAGCCAGAGCGACGCGACCTTGCGGCCCTGGCTGTAGGTCGGCTCTCCCGCGACGGTGCCGACCAGTTCGATCTCGCTGCGCCCCGGATCGGTCGGGGTTCGGTCGTCGGCACGGCCGCGGTTTCCACGACCTCGCCCGTTGCCGCGATCCTCTTCGCCGCGGCCACGATCGCCCCGTTCGTTCCGGTCGCGGTCGCTCCGACCGCGTGCGCCGCGATCCTCCGCGCTGCGGCCGTGGTCGCCTCGATCGTTCCGGTCGCCCCGGCCTCGGTCGCCCGACCGACCGGAGCGGTCGTCGCTTCCGCCGCGCGCGCTCCGGTCGGCGCCGGAACGCTCCCCCGCACGCCCGTCATCGCGCCGGTCATCTCCCCGGCGGTCACCGCGGCTGTATCCCATGTCTTGCCTCCAGCTCATAGAATGGACGATGGAGGCAGCGTAGCGACGCAGGGATTCGCCGTTCGAGCACCCGCGTGCACCGGTCAGCGGACACGCCCGTCCCGACGTTCCCGGCGTGGTGGCGAGGGTGTGCCGGCACGCTCCGGGGGCATCGCGGCGGCCATGCGTTCCACGCGCGCGCGGATGGCGTGCACGAGATGGTCCGCGTCTCCGGCGGGGAAGGTCCGATCCACGGTGTCGGCCAGAACGGCGAGTCCGTGACGGCGGGCGGCGCGGTCGCGCAGGGCTTTCGCATCGGTCGCGCTTGCCCGGGCGGCCTCCCAGCTCGACACCCCGGGATCGCCGAAGGCCAGCGGGCGATGGGCGGCGTACCACGCCGCCAGCTTCGGGTCTTCCGCCGCCATCGCGTCGCGGGACCGGGCGGCTGCGGTGGGATCGATGGGCTGATCGTCCCGACCGGCCTGCGCCCGCTCGATGTAGCCGGACCCCCACGTGGCGGTCCAGTTCGGGACGCGGCGCTGCAGGTTGTCGAGCTCCTTCATCAGCGGCGGCTCCGCGTCCGGGCGGTCGCAGCGCCGCTCGGCGCTGACGTCGAAACCGCTGGCCCGGGCGTTGCGGGCAAGCGCCGCGCGCAAGGCGTCGAGGACCAGGCCGTCGCGATCGAGGCGAAGCGGAGCGTCGGGCGGGGTGCCGATCACCGCATGGACATGCGGATGATCGGCGTGATCGGTGTGCAAGGCCCAAAGCACCGTGTTGTCCCACACCGCCAGAGTCTCGCGGATCGCCGAGGCCACGGCGATCTCCACGAGCGGGGCATCGGCCGGATGATCGACGGGAACCGTGAAGACCAGATGGCGCGCGCGGACCCGGTGATCGTCGGGGCCCTCCATGGACGGCCAGGACGCCAGAACGGCGTCGATCTCCTGCGGCGGGACCGGGCGGCTCCACTCGTCGAAGACGGCGACGGCATCGCCCGGACGGATCACCGCGCCGTCGGCAAGGGCGGCCTTCTGCTCCGCGGCGAAGTCCTCGGGGGCCAGCCGGTCGGCGCGCGCGATGTAGTCCACCAGCCGCGCCACTGAGGCCCTGGTGCGGCGTCCGGCACCGATCGACTTGACGACGCAGGGCCGCAGGCCGCGCCGCTGCGCCCCGGCGGCGATGCACGCCCGCTCGAGAAGGGCCGCGCGCAACGCGCTTTGCAGGTTCAGGCTCACGTTCGGTCTCCGGATCAGCGGTGCGGCGGACGCCGCACGTAATCGCGTTGCGGCTTCGGCGAGGCCCCGCCGGTGCGCCGGAAGCGCTCGGCGGTGCTCGTCACCGCGCCCTCGGGCGCCGGCGCCGCCACGGCGGCGGAGGGTTCCGGCGGGCGATCCGTAAAAATGGACGAGGCGACGGGTTTCGGAGGGTGCCGCCCGAGAAGGTGGGACAATGGCCTGAGGACGTCCCGCTCGATGGCGACCAGCACGCCCTCGATGCGAAGCCCGCTCACCTCCGCCGAAGGCCGCGAGCCGCGTTTCTCCAGATGAACGTCCCGCACGAGCTGGTTGAGGTTGGAGCAGGCGCCCGTCACCTGGGCGAGGATGCTGCGCAACGCCTCGGTTGCCGCCGGGGCGAGAGGCGGCGGCGCTGGACGTGCCGGCGCGGGGTTCGAGGCCGGGGACCGCGTGTCCATGGGCCCGTCCATCGCCGCGCAGTCGGCCTTCACGATCGCACGGAGGTACCCGCTGACGTTGGGCTTCCCATCACCGTCCAGAAAACCACGCCGGCACGCCGCGTCCTTGAGCTGAGCCCGCTCGCTCGGCGAGATCCGGAACTGCACCAACTCGTTGCGCTGCTCGCCGCGTGGCAAGGGAGGCCCTTCGGGGCGGGCGCTCGCACGACTGTAATGTGTTGTCACGACATGCACCTAATCTTGCCTGCACAAAACGTCTGTCGCATCGACCGCCTAATGGGGGTTGGGCACCCACGCCGCAATCCCGGATTTCGGTCACCGAACCCTAGAGTCCAACCTTCGTGGGCAAACGACAACCCTATGTACGGACGGCGGCGGAAAATGCATCCGATCGCCACCCACGGCTCAGAAATCGTTCGGAATCCAGACCTGCCCCTTGGTCAAAGGCACGTCCGGAGGGACGGCTTCCAGAGCCGGGTTCAGGTCGTAGATGCGCTCCAGCCGGACGCCGTGCCGCTGCGCCGCCCGCGCCAGGGTTTCGTCGTCCCGGATGTCGGCCACGCGCCGCCGGGCGTCCGCGCGCGGCTTGGCGGGGGCCGCCTTGGGGCCGCTGGAAGCCGCCTTGGGCGGGTCCTTCGGCTTGTCCGGCGCTGGGGCGGATGCGGCGGGCAGCCCGGCCAGACGCTTGGTCAGCTCCGTCTCCGCCGCGCTCAGCCGCTCCAGCGTCCGGCCGGCCTGGTCCAGCATGTCGGCGAAGCGGCGCACGGCCTCGGGCTCGACCGAAGGCGCCGGCACGGCGATGAAGGGAGGCGACGCTGAAGCCGGTGCGGCGTCCGGCGGCGGCAACGCCGGCGGCGGCGGCGGCGGTGACGGCGAGCGGTCGACCGGCTTGGCCTCGACCGCGGCC
>NZ_JBFUHT010000068.1:0-21460 GCF_056402275.1 Azospirillum sp. P4_B5 | reverse complement strand
CACGGGCGAGGTCGGTGGGATCGCGTCCAGAGCGGACCAACTCGACCATATGCTGCCGGAATTCCGGCGGATAAGGCGGGCGGGTTTTCGGCATTGGTCAACACCTCCTGCGCAAGTCAGATGGTGTCCACCGAGCCGGGGCAACTCCATGGCGAGCACCATGCGGATGGCGCCGGAGACCCGCTCGTCCGGATCGACCTCGATCCGCCCGGCATCCGTCCAGCAGTAGCCGGGCGGCAGGGTGAAGCGCAACTCGCCCCGCCGGGCCTTGCTGTCCCGAGCCTCGAGACCCCGCTGGCGCAGCAAACTGAGTTCGTACTCGGACATGGTGCCCTTCAGCCCAAACAGGAGGCGATCGTTGACCAGGCGAGAATCGTAAACGCCGTCCGGATCGATGACCAACGTCCCAGCGAGGGCGCAGAGGTCGACCAAGTGGTGCCAATCCCGGCCATTGCGGGCCAGACGGGAGGCTTCGAGGCATAACACCGCCCCGACCGAGCCGGCGCAGACGGCCGCCACCAGCCTCTGGAAGCCAGGCCGCTCGACGAGGCCCGAGCCGGACCGCCCCAGGTCGTCGTCGATCACGGTGACGGACACGAAGCCGGCGGCTCGGGCGTGCTCCACCAGGGCGTATTGGCGCTTCTGGCTTTCCGTGTTGCCGACCACTTGGCTCATGGTGGACTGGCGCACGTACACGATGGCGCCGCGGCCGAGATGGTCAGGTGTGATCTTGGAATTCATCACCGCCCTCCCTATTAGTCGTCGACGCTCTGCCGCCCAGAGCCTCCAGAAGCAGATCCGCCAAAGCCTGAACGGCTTCGTGCGGCACCGCCGGCATCGGCAGCGGTGCCGGAGTGGGCGCGAGGTCCAGCGCCAGTTGCCCCCTGGGCGATGCTCGTCTGCTCATCGGCAGCCTCCTTGGCAGGTGAGGTGTCCGATGATGCGCTTCCGTCTTGCCCAGGCATCCGGGCCGAGAGGACTGCCGCCAACGCGCCCAGGGCCTCGACCCGGACCATGGGTGGGCCAAGCGTCGCCATCGGCTGGCAGGCGACCGCGTTGCACATCCACGCCGGCAGTTCGCGGTTCTGCCCCGGCCGCTCCTCGAGCCAGACGATATCGCATCCTCCGCGTGTCTGACGCAGAACGATGGGGAGCCGTCGCCCGAAGAGCGGATGCCACGGATACTCAACTCGGACCGACTCGAATCGGTATGCGGAATGACGTTCGATGTAGGCGCTTGATCACAGTGAACTAAGAGCGCCTTCTGTAATCGGGCCGGTTCGGTCAAGCCCCTCCCACCATAATCTCGTCGCAGGGCTCATGCTTCTGTCCGTGGTCGGCGTGGAGCCGCCACATGATGCGATCAGAGGAGCGGGCGAGCCGATCTAACAAGCGTGGTCCACGCAGCGCGTGCCCACCGGCGCTCTTGCGGCTTCACCCGATCCCTCGTCCCTGCGACGGGACCTCGTGTCCGGCCGGCGCTCAGCAGCGCCCCGGGCCGGCTCCTCACATAGCAACGGCCCGGGGCGCTGCGCTCCAGCGGAACGTCGTGCCGTCAATCCACATGCGGTGCAGTACCACCGCCAACTTGCGCGCCAGGGCCACCCGGGCTTTCTTCAGCCCCTGACGGCTGGCCACCCGTAGCGCCCACGCCTTCAGCGCTGAGAAACGTGTCGTGCGCGTCAGCAGCACGGTCGCCGCTTCGAACAGCGCCGTTCGGACCATTGCGTCACCGACTTTGCTGATCCGGCCGGTGCGATCCACCTCACCAGACTGGTACTTTTTCGGTGTCAGGCCGAAGTGGGCGCCGAGCGCCTTGGACTTCATGAAGCGCGCGGGATCGTCCACGGCCGAGGTGAACGTGATCGCCACGACCGGTCCGACGCCGGGCACCGTCATCAGCCGCCGGCAGGTCTCGTCCGCGCGCACCAGGCGCAGCAGCTCGCGATGCAGTTTGGCGAACTCGATGCGCAGTGCCTCCCGCGCCCGCAGCATCGGCTCGACCACGCGCTCCAGCGTCAGCTGACCATGGACCAGCTCCCGCACACGGGGGGCGAAGCCGGTCTTGCCCACCGTTCCAATCCTCAACCCGAAGCCACGCAGGATGCCGCGCAGGCTGCCTTCCACATCGAGCAGCTTGCTCTGCAACTGCTTGCGAGCCGTCAACAAGGCTCGGACCTCCTGGGCTGGCAGCGCCTTGGCGTGCACCGGCCGGAACCAGCCCATGCGGATCAGCTGCGCAATGCCGCGGGCATCGTTGCGATCGGTTTTCACCGTCATGGCTGACAGCGCCGCCTTCACGTGGCGCGTCTCGATCAGGACGGCAGGAATGCCCGCCTTGACGAGCCCGGCGTGGAGCCATTGCGACAGCGGACCAGCTTCCAGGCCAACACGGGTCAAGCTCACCTCAGCCGCCGTGAAGACCGCCACCAGTGCGTCGGGATCGCTGCTCACCTTGAGCTCGCGAACGATCCGGCCGCTGCCGTCCACCACACAGACACTGCACTGGTCCAGAGACACGTCTATTCCGGCATAGTAGTCCATGGTTCCCCTCGCTTTGGCGCTCGGGGCTGACCCGTTCAGCCCCCGCATTCTCCATCAGCGTGAGAGGCCGCCGCTTGTTCCTCAGCGGCAGAACCCAGGCCCGATTACCGCATCTAACAGAACCATCTTTGGACGAAGCGCCAGCAGATGAGGCTGGCGGCGATGTGGTGAAAGGCGGTGAAGATGTCGGCGCGCCGTTCGTAGCGGACGGCAATGCGACGGAAGCGGGCGAACCAGGCGAGCGTCCGCTCGACCACCCATCGGTGTCGGCCAAGACGCTCGCTGTTCTCGACGCCACGCCGGGCGATCCGCGGAATGATCGCTCGTTGGCGCAGCGCCCGCCGGCAGTGTGCAAAGTCGTAGCCCTTGTCGGCGTGCAGCTTGGCCGGGCGGCGCCGTGGCCGGCCCGCACACTGGCGAATCGTCGGCACAGCATCGACCAGCGCCTCAAGCAGCTTGCTGTCGTGCCGGTTGGCCGACGAGATCCTCAGAGCGAGTGGAATGCCGTTGGCATCGACGAGGATGTGCCGCTTGGAGCCCGGCTTGCCGCGATCCGTCGGGTTCGGGCCGGTCTCCTCGCCCCCCTTTTTGCTGGAACGCTGGCGCTGTCCACCGCCGCACGATCCCAGTTGATGGCGTTGGCATAGCCGAGCCGGTCGAGCAGCACGCGATGCAGCCGCTCCCACACCCCAGCCCGATGCCACTCGTGCAGACGCCGCCAGCAAGTCATTCCCGAGCCGCAGCCCATCTCCACCGGCAGAAGCTCCCAAGGGATGCCCGTGCGCAGCACGAACAGGATGCCGGTCAGCGCCGCACGATCGTCCAACCGGGGCCGTCCGCCTTTCGGCTTGGGCGGCTCCGGCGGGATCAGCGGTTCGATGATCGCCCACAAGGCGTCGGAAACAAGAGGGGCTGCCATGCCCCTACCAACCGTTCCCGGCCGGTTTTGTTACGCACTCTAAAGCTGTTGCGATGTTCACCTCATGTGCTCACCTCTGGCGTCCTGCGCCACCAGCATCACGCAAAGTGCGGGAGAACCAAATCTCCCTCGGCGAGTTGTCCAATGGGAACGGTTCCCATTGGACATTCCAGCAGGAGCAGCCTTTCGGCACCGCCGGTGACGCAACGCCCTTCACGGATTCTGACGAAGATGCGCCTGTGCGGTCCGACGAAAAGAGTAGCGATTGCCTGCGTTCACCGACACTACCCACCCAAAGGAACGTTCAATGGGAACGGTTCCCATCGCACGTTACGTCCGTTCTGACTTTCGCTGTTCGAGCAGCGTGTCGATCAGCGAACGCATATGCATCAGGCGCTCCCAGTCGCCGTCGGTCAAAGGTCGCGGCTTCTCAACCATCGCGCCAATGGTTTCCTGAGCCCGATTGAGAACGCGGAACACCCGCTGGGGTAGGGCACTCAGCGCCATCTCCGGCGAATTGTCGGCCGGTTTGCGCGAGGGGCGCTCGTGGTCCGCTCCTGCGTTTTCCAAGTGTGTTGGCTCACCACTAACGTCGGGTTCTCCCGCCGCGCCGCTGCTCTTCCACTGGTCCCACATGGCAAGGGCGGAGGCCTCCGACGCGGCGCGGGTGAGCGTGAGAAGAAAGCGGAGCGTCGGCTCATGCTTCGCGTATTCCTCGCGGATCGCCTCAGGCAGGGATTGCAGACGGAGCAGTTTGGAGATCATGCTGCGGTCCTTGCCGACGATACCGGCAAGCGCCTCGTCCGTGTACCCGTGACGCTCCTTCAACCCGTGCAGCGCATCGGACTGCTCGAACGGGGACAGGTCGACGCGCTGCACGTTCTCGACCAGCGCCACCTCAAGTGGATCGCCAGCGGTCAGGACCGCGGTAATGGTCGGCCAGCCAAGCGACTTTGCTGCCCTCCAGCGCCGTTCGCCCCACACCAGGAGATATTCACCGTTGGCCTGCTGCTGCACCCCAATCGGTTGCTTCAGGCCATGCTTATCAAGCGAGGCGGCTAAGGACGCCAGGTCTTCTTCCCGAAAGATCTTGCGCGGCTGATCAGGGTTGGTGACGACCAGCCCGATGTCGCAGGCGAAGGGCCGCTCGAAGGGCACCGCCTTGCCGGTCAGCGCGTTGCTGTCGAGCCGCACTGGGTTGGCGCTGGTCTGGTCGCTGCTCTTGGTGATGAGCCCCATGTTGGAGCGCGGAATGCCCTTAGCCATGCGCCGCCACTCCGTGACCAGCCGGGACGACGCGACGGTCGCGCTCCTCGATCAGAGTTTGCACCACCATGTCGAAGGTGCCGACGCCGGGCGCCTTGGCGTTGAAGGCGACCAGAGCGTCGCCACCAGCCGACGATTGCGGGTAGAGCGTGGTGTTGGGGATTGGCGGGAAGATGTGGACCTCCTGCCCGTAGGTTTCGTGCATGTCCTTCAGCGTGGCTTGGTCCTGGGTCGTGCGGCCGGAGTAGAACGTCGGCACGATGCCGAGCAGGGAGAGGGTGGGATTGCCGCGTTCGCGCACGAAGTCGATCTGCTTGCGCAGCGTGCCCATGCCCATGAAGGCGAGAGGCTGCGTCTGGCAGGGGATTAAGACCGTATCGCTGGACACCAGAGCGTTGGTCACCAAATGCCCCAGGGTGGGCGGGCAGTCGATGAGAATGAAGTCGACGCTGCGGCGCAGGTCGGCGAGCCGGCTGCGCAACGTGTTGTGTGAAAACTGCTGGGCGGCGAGTTCGGTCTCGCTCTCGGCCAATTTGAGCGAGGACGGCAGAACCCGTAGGCGCGGGTTGCGCGTCTCCACGAGACACTCTTCAGCCTTCGCTGCCCCCTTGAGGACGTAGTAGAGCGTCTTCTCGGCTTCCTCGCAGGCGACGACGTCCACGCTGAGATGGATCCCGGCGTTGGCCTGAGGGTCGGAGTCCACCAGCACGACGGAGTAGCCGCGGTCGGCCAGCATGCGGCCGACGTTCACGCACCCAGTGGTCTTGCCCACTCCGCCCTTCTGATTCGCCAAGGACACAACGAGCGCCGGCCCAGGCTTCTCGACGGGAAGCACCGGGTGCTTGCGGATGAAGGCGACGACGGCCTGTGGGATACGCTCACCCCCATTCTCCCAGCGCGAGATCCTCTGGCGATCGTAGGATCGGTCCAAGCCCTCGTTCAGAAACGCCGCAAAGTCTTCTCTCGATTGTCCACGAGCCTCGCGGTACGCCTTCAACTGTTCGCCGAGCATGCCCCCTCCCCAATCAGTCGAATTCAGCGATTCCACGCATAAAGTGAGACACTCACCCTGTCAACAGCGATCGGATGGGGTCAACGTGCTTACGATAGCGTCTCGCCGGCAATGTTGTCTTTTCGGGCACACCGGCCAATCTCAAGGTCAGGGAAAGCGGCGGACACAGCGGACCTCAGCCATTCGACTGAAACTCGGAGTCGAGGAACCGCGTGGACTCGCGGCCAGCACCTTACGGAGACACTCGACCAACTGGCGCTCTTTCTCACACGCCTCCTCGCAGAGCGCCCGCATCTCGGCGATGCTCGGCCGCCACTTCTTCGTCCGGCGCCAAGTGCGCGCTGCCTGGTCGATTGCCCAGACGGGAAATTCGCCGAGATCCTCGACCCAGTCCATCGCGACCAACTGCTCAACGTCGGACGTCAGCCCCTTCGCCGGGTAATGCGACAGCAGTGCCAGCACACGGCCGAGCAGCCGGTCGGGCTCCGCCGGCGCCAGGATCGAGCCTTTCAGATCCGCCAGCATGCGCTGCGCCATGGCAGCCTGCCGAGCCGTGACGGTCGCCGGCGGCGACCAAGTCTCCGCGAGGCCTTCGAACCCATCCTCGCCGAAGCGCGGGCGGTGGTCCAAGTGACCGGCGGCAAGCACCGCGCGCAAAGGCTCTGGAAAGGTGGCAACGAGCAGACGGCATCGGTCGGCAGACGGCATCGCGGGGTCGAACGACAGCGGCGAGCGCTCTGGCAACGGCATCACGGCAGCGGACATGACGGGCCTCCTCAGGTCCAAGATCGGGTGGTAGTCTTCTGGGCATCCTTGAGCCGCGCGGCGACGGTCATCCAGGCGTTGACGCGCTGTTCGGCGGCGCTTTCTCGGGCACGGCTGAACGTCGGAGCCGTGGTTCCAGCAGGGACCGCGGCCTTCGCCGTCGGCGCCTTTCCGGCCGCCGCGTCCTGGACCAGCCAAGCGCGCCAAGCGGCGGAAACGTCGCGGTAGCGGTAGCCGTGCGCCTGACAACGCAGGACGAAGCCCTCGACGTGTTGGCCGAGGTCGACATCGCCAAAGCGGCTGCGGGCCCAGGCGAGGTCGTCGGTCGTCGGCATCCAATCTGCGGACACGCCCTGCGCCAGCCCGCGCTCGCCCGAAGCGAGTGAGTCTGGAATCTGTTCCGGATGGAGGTGTTCTTGACTCGGTGCTGGACAGGGGGCGTTCGCCACCGAGTCATCCCTGTCGTCGGCGGGAACAGTGCGTGCGGCGGCTTCGGCGACCACTCCCCCGTTCCGCTCTATGCGCAGCCGGTACAGACAGGACAGCCGGGAGCCGTCGCGGCCGCGGCGGTGCTCAATCGTAACCAGGCCGATGTCGTCCAGGCGCTGCAGAATGCGGTTGACCGTTGGGCGCGACCGCTTGAGTTTCGCGGCCAGCGTCGACTGCGACGGCCAGCAGACGCCCTGTTCGTCGGCGAAGGTGGCGAGCGCCGCCAGGACGGCGAAGCCGTCGGCGTCGAGATCGGGGTGGTCGAGCCACCAAGCGGGGATCTTGCCCCAACGGCTGGTCGTGTCGGTCGGCGTGGTCATGGTTCCTTCCTCTCCATCGGAGGGCACTTCTTGAGCGAGGATTCGAATCCAAGAGCGTGAGTCGAAAAGCGCGGCCTCATCCTCCAGGGAGGTCTGGGCCGCGCATGGGGAGGACCAGACCGCGCATCTGTAGGATGAGGCCGCGCGTAAGGAGGACGAGGCCGCGCATGGGGAGGAAGAGGCCGCGCTCTGCCTCCGAATCGGATTCGGGAGGATCAGGCCGCGCTTCGGCAAACGACTCGGACGAACCCGATTCGCTGGATTTAGGTGTCGCCAGCCGTCGATTGGGAGGATGAGGCCGCGCATCAGCGCGAGGAGATGACGGCAAGAGGGATACAGCCTGTAGGATGAGGCCGCGCTTCCACCGAGGTGTGAAGGAAGAGGCCACGCATCGGATCTCTTGAGCCTGACCGTCCGCGACCTTTCCACCTGGGAGAAACCGCGATAACACCCATACAGATCGCGTTCATGGGGGGATGAGGCCGCGCACGTCGCGATTCGGGCCAACTTCGCGCTGACCGGCCGGCATGCGCGGCCTCATCCTACAGATGCGCGGCCTCACCCTCCCCATGTGCGGCCTCATCCTACAGATGCGCGGCCTCAACCTTCACATCCGGAACGTCCACAGCATCGCTGCGTGTTGCTCCGGTCACGACGCCGTGCCTATGGTGGACGCTGCAGGGGAGGGGGCATGACCGGTCTGGTTGTTGCAGGTGCTGATGAGAGCCAGGAGCCATCGACGGGGCAGAGCGCCGTCCAGTTGCTCCTGTTCGAGATCGACCATGCTCTGGATGCCAGTGGTCGGGATCCGTCCCGTACCCGCACCAACACGGTCGGCCTCTACGACTTGGCGCCGCGCTTCGTGTTCTATCCCGGCAGTGTTCCGGTGGCGGAGCGTGGCGAGGGAGGCCGCCCGTCGGAAAAAGCCATTGAGCGGGAGTTCGTCTTCCGCGGACGGCCGTTCAGTCTGACCTTGAAACCAGCCACCATCAAGCGGCGCCACAAAACCGATCGCGGCGACGTCGAGGAGTGGGTGTCCGTCTATCCATGCGAGCGCGAGCAGGTAGTCGAGGCCGTGATCCGGCGGCTAGCCACGGAGCGCGGTCGCCTGTCGGTTGACGACCGCAACCGCCTGCTCATGCACTTCTCGCTGTACGAGGTCCAGAAAGAACTTGCGCGGGTGAGGCGGACGCTCAGCCGGAATGAGATCAAGGAAGCCCTGACGATCCTCTCGCAGTCGATCGTGGAGATTCGCGCCAAGGGCAAAGGCGGTCGCGTGGAGTTCGCGTCCTCGGCCTTTCCGACCATGGTGCTGAGGTCACCGAGCGCCGAGGAGGGGTCGGAGGCTGGCGGCGATAATGCGGAGACCTACCTGCAATTCAACGTACTGGTCAGCGATGCCATTCGGACCATGCGGTTTCGCATGATGTCGTACGGCTGGATGATGCGCTTCCGGCACCCGGTTTCGCGCTGGCTGTTCAACGCTCTGACTTTGGAGTACGAGGTCCGTTCGTCGAGCGAGCCGACCATCATGCGGGCCAGGGACATCGTGCGCGACAGCGGAATGGTCGAATGGTCTCGGCCACGAGACACCCTGCGCGCTGTCCGGGATGCGATCACCGCCCTGCAGGCGGAAGGCATTCTGGAGGCCATGGACGTCGAAAAGGTCATGGACGGCCGCCGGCTCAATGACGAGATCTATACGCTCGTCCCCTCGGCTCGCTTCCTGCAAGAGGTTGAAGCCGCATCCCTTGGTGTCGACCGCAACGAAGCAGAGTTCCTGCGTATCGCCGGAAAGCCGGCCACGGACAGCGGCTTCGTTCGCCTCGAGCCGATGGCTGCCGCGGATCTGCGTCGTCGCAGGCCGACAATCGCCTCAACGGCCTCGGCGGCGGACGACGCTGAGCAGTAGGGCACCATCAACTTGTCGGCACCGACCATGATGGCTGGCGCAGTTCGGCCACGGATGCCGAGAGATCGGAGGATCAAGCGGCCAGCGGCGCACCGGCGACCTCAACCCAGGCAGTGAAGGCTTGGGCGCGGGCGGCGCGGTAGTCGGAGACGGGGCGGTGGTGGAAGAGGTTGGCGATCGGGTCATGGATAGATAGAAAGCGCTGCCTCTGTCGGGGCGATTTGAAGCGCTTCATCTGCCGCTCGCGTCGCCGGGTCGGTTGGTGCGAGTTCTCGGCTCGGTTGTTTATGCCCTTGTGCTGACGATGCTCCAACCCCGGCATGATGGTCCGCTTGGCCGCGGCGTAGGACTTCAGCTTATCGGTCACCAGCACCCGCGGCGCGCGGCCCTACATTTTCAGCAATTTGCGGAGCAGGCGCTTGGCCGCCTTGGCATCGCGCCGGCTCTGCACCAGCACATCGAGCACGAAGCCATCGCGGTCGACGGCCCGCCATAGATAATGTTTCTTGCCAGCGATGGACAGGACGACCTCGTCGAGGTGTCATTTACCGCCCCGGCGTGGCCCCCGCCGGCGCAACCGGTCCGCGATCTCGCGGCCGAACTTCAAGGCCCATTGCCGCACCGTCTCATGGCTCACGGTGATGCCGCAGGCCGCCAGCATCTCCTCGACCATGCGCAGGCTCAAGGGGAAGCGGAAGTAGAGCCACACCGCCGTCGCGATGACCTCGGCGGGAAAGCGGTAGCCGATGTAGCGGGGGACACGGGGCGTCGTCATGGCAACCCTATACCCGCACCCCCGCCACCGTCGACTTGATGGTGCCGCTCAGTGCTTAGGGTCCGTCCTGCGACGCCGTCCATCGACCCTACGGACGAGAGATTCGACGAGCAACTGGAGCAGATAGAGACCGGAGTAAAGGCGATCCTGCGCCTTCACGAATGGGCATCCGAGAACGCCCCGTTGCTCGCCAGGCTACACGACGGACGTTGACGGGGTCGTGACGAATCCTGTGGTTCGTCGTGGTTCGTGGAAAAGGATCGTGGGATTTCTGGCCGGAATGCCGTTAAATACGACCCCGGTTTCCCGGCTGTCCAGGCATCATTTCGCCGTCACCACCAACGGTGGAGTAGGCCATGTCCGGAGCCGCCTCGACAATGTGTCGACAGTCACCGTCACATGAGCGCACCTTGCGTGCGTACGGCGGATGGAAACATTGAACACAGCAGCACCCATATCTTTTTGTTCAAGGTTTATGGGATAACCTTGAATAAGATGGCGCCGCAGCGCTTTCTGCTCAAGGTTTCGGGAGAGCCCTATGCGCCGCGAGGATTTGCATCATCACGTCAGAGAGCGCCTGGTCCGCCTACCTGAGCCGCACCAAGCGCACCACGGCGTTGTCCCCTTGCCCCCGCCCGAGGACGCCGTGATTCTGGCGCCGGTCCTGGCGCGCAGCGAGGCGGCGAACCGCGCTCTGGCACGGGTGGCCACCCTCGCCGCCGAGCTCCACGACCCGTACCTGTTCAGCCGCGTGCTGACCCGGCGGGAGGCGGTGTCCTCCAGCGGCATTGAGGGAACGCACTCAACCCTGGACGAACTCCTGTCCGTCGAAGAAACCGAGGACGCCGAAGCGACCGAGGCCGCCATTCAGGTTAAGGACTACGCCCTCGCGCTCGACGCTTTTCTGCCGCTCGCCCGGGAACAAGGCCCAGCGGTGTTCACCGTCGATCTGCTGCGGGAACTGCACCGCACTGTCATGCGCGGCGACACGACTTATCGGGATGAGCCCGGAGAACTCCGGAAGATTGTCGCGTGGATCGGTGGAGGCGGAGACATCGCCTATTCGACGTATAACCCGCCGCCACCCGCCTTGGTGCCAAAGTGCCTAGCGCAAACCGTCGAGTACCTGCGCTGCCGGGGAATGCAGACGCAGACGCAAGGGCTGCTGACCCGCATGGCGATCGGACACGCTCACTTCGAGGCGGTGCACCCATTCCGCGACGGCAACGGTCGTGTCGGGCGCCTGCTCCTGCCGCTGATGATGGCGGCTGATGGGCACGTGCCGCTCTACCTGTCTCCTTACATCGAGGCGCACAAAGCCGGCTACTACGCTGCGCTGAAGGAGGCGCAGCAGCGCCTCCAGTGGCACGCCGTTGTCGGCTACCTCGCCGATGCCGTTGTGGGGACCGTCGAGGAGCTCATGATCACGCGCGCCGCCCTAGCGGAGCTTCGCAGGGTCTGGCTCGGTCGCCGGCGCTTCCGATCCGCATCGGCCGCCCTACGAGCGCTCGATGTGTTGCCGCACTACCCGGTCATCACCGTCAAGCGTCTGGCGACCATACTGGGCGTCACGTTCGAAGCGGCCTCCAGCGCGGTTGATCAGTTGGTTACTTGCAGGATCCTTGAGGAGCGCACGGGGCACCGCCGCAACCGCCACTTTGCTGCGGTCGAGGCCCTTCGGATCATCAACCGCCCCTTCGGCGCCGAACCGGCGCTGCCCGGCGGCCCCCTCGGAGGCGATCAGGCCGATGCCAATTGAAAATTCCCACCGTTGCACCTGAGCCAATCTATCGAACGGATCTCCGCCGTGCTCGATCAAGGCGACATTGTTATCACCGTTGGCAACGGTTGGATCATCCTCGTTGTCGACGGCGGGGCCATTCACGGGCATGTCTTCACCCGCGCCAGCACCGCCGCGGGCGCGTTTCTCGCCCAAGGCGACCGAGGCGTTGGTTCGGCGGATCGAGGAGAAATTTGGGGTCCATCCGCAAACCCGACACTGCTGGCGAAATCAGGTAGTGCCTGCAAGCCCGACGAGTTGGCCGAAGTGCGACCGCCGGGTTGGCGCGATCGGGACGCCGGCCAGCCAGTCGCCGATCCTGACCAGGTTCATGGCGGCGGCGATAGAAACGTGCTGGAGACGGGTCTTGGCGAGGCCGACGTACCGAGCCCGGCGCAGGCCGAAGCGGCGCACCCCCTGGGACAGGGCCGCCTCCACCCCGGCCCGCAGCGCGTGCACGGCCCGGAACTCCGGGGCGCGCTTGCGCGCGGCCTGAAGCGCTTCGAACTCCCGTCGATCGCGCAACGTCATCACCCGGCGCGACGCCGTCGGACCGGCACAGTCCGTGCGGTTCGGACACGGCTTGCAGTCAGCCTGGGAGAACTTCACTTTCACCGTTTCCCAGCCGAACTCGGTACTTGCCGTCCAACCCGAGCTTTTGACCCCTCTGGGGTACGTCACGTACTGGGTGTCCCAATCGACCTGGAAGGCGGCTGCGGCAAAACCCGTTGCCAGGCGCGCCTGCCATTGCAGGTCGGGGCGGGTCGGCCCGACCAGGTCAACGCCGAAGTCCCGTGTGGCCTCGATCAGAAGAGCGGCGTCGAGGTAACCGCCGCCATGGGCAGCCGCGCCTTCATCCGCACCACCCAGCTCTATGGCCGCCGTGGTGAGGCCATCAGCCTGGACGAGATCGAGCGAAGCGACCGCTACAAGCGGCTGATCGATGGAGGCCCTATCGTTCCACTGCAGCGTCGTAGATTGCAGGCAACGCTGACACGTCACCCGGCGCTGGCTGGCTGGCGTGGCAAACCCACCGCAACACGGCGCCAGCGGACAGCGTCCGGTGGCGCCGTTCCCAGTCCGCAATCCTCGCGGCGGCACGGTGCATGTCTGTTTGCATGTCAGCGTCCATCGCCTCCCTCCAGGACAATGCCCCAGCGGATGAAGGTCGGCTCATCCATATCTGGATCGAGCGGGAGATGCCGGGCTCGCAGCACCTTGTTGCCCTCGGCGATGCAGACCAGCAGGTAGTCCTCGATGGACAAGCCCATCGCATCGGCCACCGCTTTGGCGCGGTCAAAAGCCGGCCCATCACCGCGAAAGCGCAACACGACGCTCATCCCCGCCTCCCCATCCGTGCTGTTGCCATTCACCGAGGTTAGCGCGAGGCGCGGCCTGGCCATGCGCCGTCGATCCCGCGGCACGCGGCCGCCAGGCTCACACCGCGTCGGTTGCGGAGCCCCAGCGCTCATCACCGTTCGCCGGGCCGGTGGAGCGACGATCGGCGGCGTGGTCGATTGCCGGGGCGGCGTCATCCAGGCTCTGCTTGGCCGCGAGCGCCGCGCCCTTGCGCGGCGGTCTGACCTTCGGTGTGGCGCCGGACAGATAGGAGCGCAGCGTGGACGCGGTGATCGTGATGCCGTGGGCGGCGAGAATCTCCAGGAGCTGGGTATCGGGACAGCCGCGGTCACGGGCGGCGCGAAGCGAACCTTCCACCGCGCGGACCGCCTCTCTCTTGGAAATCTGCGGCGGGCGCGCGGCGTCGAGAGCGGCGCGCAGCGCCGACAGGCTGTCTCGGGAAATCAGGGTCGGCGCCGGCATAACGGACCTCCAAGCGGGAACGGGATCTGGGCAGGGTAGCGCGCGGCTTGGTTGAGGCCAACCAGATAGGGGTCGTGCAGGGTGCGGCATTGTTGCGCGATCTCTGCTCTGGCGGGTGGTCGTGTTGATGGCGATAATGCGTCGAGAAAAGGGGTTCACACCTGACGCATCTGGCGATGCATGAAGGCTGAAGCGTGCTGTCAATCGGGACCAGTGCCGGGGCGGACTACTACGTGGAGGCGCAAGCCGAGTATTATCTCGGCGGCACCGAGCCGACCGGCGTGTGGTGGAACACCCCAGGGTACTTTGGGTACCGCGACGGTTCGGATGTTGACCCCTCGGCGTTCAAAGCGCTGCACACTGGCTTCAACCCGCGCGACGGACGGGCGCTGGTGCAGAATGCGGGAGCGGAGAAGCGGCGCGGCGGTTACGACCTCACCTTCAGCGCCGATAAGAGCATCAGCGCGCTGTGGGCGGTGGCGCCGGTTGCGATGCGAAGCGCGATCGAGGCCGCCCAGGAGGCTGCCGTGCGAGCAGCCTTGGCGCTGGTTCAAGAGCGTGCCGTCGAAACACGGCGGGGCAAAGACGGCGTGATGCGTGAGAGGGTGCCGGCGTTCGGCGTCTTGTTTCAGCATGGCGACGCCCGGTCCGGCGACCCCGACCTGCACACGCACGCCGTGGTGTTGAATGTTGCGGAGCGTCGGGATGGGACGTGGGGCAGCCTGGCCAATGAACAGCTGTTCCGCTGGAAAATGGCCGCGGGTGCGGTGTACCGCGCCGAGTTGGCGGCGCAGCTGCAGGAGCGGTTGGGGCTGGCGATCGACCGTCACGGCGAGAGCAACGAATTCATTCGCGTTACCGGGGTTCCCGAGGCGTTGTGCGAGGCATGGTCGAAGCGCCGCAAGGACATCGAGGCGGCCGCCGCGGAGAAGGGCTTCGCCACCGGCGCGGACGCCGCGCGGGCCGCCAGCTTGACGCTGGCGACGCGGGGAAAGAAGGGCCACGGCGAGGACCGCAGCGTCCGATGGGTGGAGGAAGCCGCGGCGATGGGCTGGACCGCGGCCGCCGCGATGGCGCTGCAGGGCACGGCACAGGGCGATCCGGTGGCGGCGCGGACCGCGGCCTGGACGGGCGTTGCGCAGCGGGTTCGTGAGATCATCGAGCACGACTCCGTGTTCACCGAGCCGAAGCTTTGGCAAGTGACCGCCGAGGCCGCCGCGGGCGCCTTTCCGGCCCGCGACATCGCCGGCCTGGTGCGCCGCCTCGAAGCTGAGGGTGTGGTGGTGCGGCTGCCCGGTCAGACCGACGCTGGGCAGACGGTTTATTCGACCCGCCAGGCGATCGAGGACGAGGTGGCCGTCCGCGCGATGGCGCGCCAGGCGGCTGCGGCACCGGCGCTGATGGTGCCATCGGTCGTGGCCAAGGCCGCGATCAATACGTCGGACCCGCCGCTGACCGATGAACAGGGCGCGGCGTCGTATCACGCCATGACCCGCGGCGGTGGCGTCGCGCTGGTCGAAGGGGCGCCCGGTGTCGGCAAGAGCACGCTGCTCCGACCGGTGGTTCAGGGGTACCGGTGGGCCGGCGCCCAGGCCATTCTGGCGACCGCGGTGGCCTGGCGGCAGGCGCGTGACCTCGGCGACGGTGTCGGGGCGGATGCGGCGCTCGCGGCGGAGGCGTTGCTGCATCGCTGGCGGGCCGGCGACCTGGAGATCGGTACCGGCACGGTGATCGTCGTCGACGAACTGGGGCAGTGGTCCGCCCGGCAAACCCGCCAGCTCCTGGAGATGCAGCGCGCCACCGGGTGCCGGGTGATCGGGGTGGGCGACCGCCGCCAGCTGCAGCCGGTGGGGGCGGGGCCGGGCATGCGGCTGCTGGCCCTGGAGGCGCCGGTCGCCATTGTCGACACCATCATCCGGCAGACGGATGCGGTGGCCCGCGCTGCGGTGCGGGCGGTCATGGACGGCGATGCGGCGACGGCGATCCGCGCCCACCGCGAACGGGGGTGTCTCCTGGAGGGCGCGGACCATGGGGCGGCGGTTGCGCTTGCCGCCGCGCGGTGGCGTGCGGTGCGGGAGGCCGGCCGGTCGACGGTGGTCGTTGCGGAGACGTGGGCCGACGTGCGGGCTCTGTCCGCGGCGGTCCGCGGCGAACTCAAGGCCATGGGCTGGCTTGGCGAGGACGCCCTCACAGTGAAAGCCACCGGCACCACCCCAGGGCGGGCGCTCACGCTCGCCATCGCCGTCGGCGAGGAGTTGCGGTTCCGTCAGCGGGATGACCGGCTTGGGGTGGTCAACGGCGACTGCGGACGGGTGCTGGCCATCGAC
The DNA here is from genome assembly GCF_056402275.1 of Azospirillum sp. P4_B5. Lineage (NCBI taxonomy): Bacteria > Pseudomonadati > Pseudomonadota > Alphaproteobacteria > Rhodospirillales > Azospirillaceae > Azospirillum > Azospirillum sp. P4_B5. Next base: position 5,530 of record NZ_JBFUHT010000068.1, on the reverse strand, counting down.
GGCGGAGCGCTGGTCGTGGCGCTCGCCGGCGGCCGCCGCATCACGGTGGATCCGGCGGTCTACCGGGACAAGGCGGGGCACATCCCGATCACCTACGCCTACGCCTCAACCCTGGCGGCGGCCCAGGGGATGACCGTCGCCGCCCCCATCCTGCTCGGCAGCGACCGGCTGACCCGACAGGCGGCGACGGTGGCGCTGTCGCGGGGCACCGGCTGGACGACGGTGGTGGTGGACCGCGGCGCCATCGAGGGTGCGGTGCGGGCGCGGCGCCCCGACGACGCGGTGCGGACGCCGGTCACGACGGACGAGGTGGATGCGCATCTGGCGCGGGCGTGGTCGCGCGATGGCGAGAAGGTCAGCGCGCTTGATCACCTCGATCCCGGGCAGGTGGAGGCCTGGGTGGCGGGCTGGTGGGGCCGCCTGCCGGCCGAGGCGCTGTCACCCACCGGCCAGCCGGTGGTGGAGGTGGTGAACCTTACCCGCATCCGTGCCGAGCGGTGGCACGAGGCCGCTGGCTGCCGGCTGAGGGCGGCGGGAGCCCGGCTGGAGGGGCAAGGCCAGCGGCTCGCCGGCGCGGCCCGGGAGCGGGCGCGCGACATGGCGGTGCGGCTGGCATCGGTTGCGGACCGGCTGGAGGCCCAGGGGCCGCGGCTCGCCGCCCAGCGGGCGGAGGCGCAAGCCATGGCGGTGCTGGACCGGCTGGCCGCGGCGGGAGCGGCCTTCCGGATCAACGCTGAGCAGCGCCGCACCATCGAGCCGCTGGTTGATACCGACGCGGGGGTTTTGAGTCGGGGATGGACGGCGCGGGCTGTTGCGCGCTTCGACGCGATCGCCCGGGCCCAGGAACAGGCGGCCGTCGCGTGGCGGTCGGCGCTGGAAACGCGGGAGGTGTTGAGGGGCGAACTGGCGACGGTGCAGGCCGCGGCGCAGTGGGAGCGGGCGGCGGAAATCGTCTATGCCCTGCTGCCGGAGGCGGAACAGCGGTTGGAGGCCCTCGACCCGGCGGCGTGGATGGCCGTGAAACGGGCGGAGGCGGATGCCCAGGAAGCCGCCAGCAAGGCCGCTGAGCGGTTGTCCGCCCCTCCTCCCGTTCCGACCCCACCCGCGCCCCGCCCCGTGGCCCAGAGGGCGCGCGCCACCCGGGCGGAGCAGGCCGCGGCCCAGCGGCAGGCGCTCTACGCCGCCGTCGAGGCCCGGATTGCGCCGCTGTTCGCGTGGCGGCGCCTTGCCGCCGATCCCAAGGCCAACCTCGGCAGCCCGCAGGCGCGGGCGCTCAAGGCGGCGGCCGATGCGGTGGTGCCGGAGGATGCGGCGGCCCTCGTGTCGGCGATCCGGGCGACGGGCACACCGGACCTGTGGCGCGATACCATCGCCCACGCGCTGGTCATGCCGAACCGGGTGGACGCAGCGGCCCTGTTGCGCCAGTTGGCCCGGCAGATCGAGCCGATGGACACCACGGCGGCGGAGTACCGTCGCAACAGACAGCCCTACGCCGACGCCTGCGTGGCGGCCAAGCGTGAGATCGGCCATGCGGAGCAACGCGTCGCAGCGGCGCTTTGGCGCGCCAGCTGTGACCCCAACGCCGATCGACCACGCATCGACCGGTTGATTGCCACGACCGAACGGAAAACGCCGCAGGAGCGGGCTGAGCTTGGTCGCTTTTTCCGCTGGAAGCCTCAGGAGATGGGCTTGGCCAGCGGACTGCGCGGCCGCCTGTTCTCGGCGGAACGGCGGGAGGCCAAGACGGCGGTGGAGCAGCTGTGGACGGCCATCGAGGAGCTGGTCGCGGCCCGGGCCGCCGAGGCAACCGCCCGGCAGCGGGCGGACGCTTACGACGCCCGACCCGACGTGCTTGTCGGTCGCCAGGCGGCCGCGGCGGTGGACGCGCTGAACCGAGCGCTGAACGCAGGGCCGCTCGGGTCTGGATATGTGCTCACCCAGTCGGCGGAGGCGTTGGAACTGGTGGCCTCGTGGGCTGACGTGCAGAACGCCAGCGTGACGCCCCAGCGCAAGGCCACCATCATTCGGCGGCAGCAGGAGTATGCGAGGGAGGCGGAGCCGGAGGGACCAGCGTTCTCGCAATAGGCCGGCGTTCAAGATCAGTTTGGCGGGCCATGCCGAGGTGGCGCCGCTCCGCCACGGTGGGTCTGGCATCACCCCGGATGACCGTGACAGGCTCCCGGGGCGGCCGGGACGAACTCTGTTTGACTCTCATGGTATGCGCAGAATGCATGCCGCCGCCGGTCCCAGACCTCGACGGACAGCCCGCTGTGCGCGAACATGTTGGCGGTGTTTCCCAACCGGCAGGGCACTATGGACGACCGCGACCTTCCCGACCCTACCTATAGCTACTTCGTCATCTTTGAGAACCCGCCGCCGCACGCCCGCAACTTGCCGGATGCTCGAACCGCCATCGATGCCATCGTTGAAGCCCGGATCATCGCCCGGGATTGTGCCGCCACCGTCCACCTGCGCCACCACACCGAGACCGCCACGTTCGACCTCGGCAGCGCCACCCCGGACGGCGTGTTCCACGTGGCTCCGCAGCTTCAGGAAGGCAACATGCTGGCTCCTCAGGACATGGACTTTCTCCAGCGTCAACAGCAAGAGGGGGATCCGCGCCATCCCGACCCCATCCCACTCCGACCAAGCAGCGCCCCGGCGCCCGCGGACCTGCCTCGCCCGGCATTGTGCCTGGATGAGAGCTTGAGGAACGTGCCGGTCACGTGGCCGGCCGGCGGTCCCCGTCCCGCCCCGCTGCCGAATCCAAACGCGACGGTTACGGTTATCTCAGGTGCCCGCCTTCCGTTCGGCCCCGGGTCAGGACGCACATTCGGTTCGCCGCGATGAGCGAAGCCAAGCTGTTGCTGGATGCGGCCGCCCTGGCCGACATGCACCGGAGGGCTGTGGAGATCGAGGCGCTTGAGCGGCACAGGGGACGTGCCTTGTCCGCCGGTTCGCCCTTGCTCCTGGCGTTGTTGGCGTCTCCTCCTGGAACGCCGCTCTGGTCCCCACTCCCAGCCATTGAGGAATCCCCCATGACAACCGGTGCTTCCTCAAAGCCTTTCCGGCCGGCACGGCCGTCCGAGGCGCTGCGCGATCCTGATCCTGAAGGTGTTTTTGACGTGCCCGTGACGTAGCGCTGACGGCCCCGAGCCGGTGCGGCCGGGAGCCGTCGGAGCGTCAATGTCAGCGACGCCGTTGCCGTTCGGTTCTGACAACGGTCGCCGCTTTGGAGAGCCTTGCCCATGACCGATCGTCGAACCGCACCCGAGATGGCTGAGACGCCAATGGGGCACTCTTGGGCACGGCTTCAGGCGCTGCTTCCATTCCTGCCAGCACCGGTGCCGCCACCGTCGCTGGATGGCTGCCCGTGCGACCCGGTGTCCGGACAGTGCATCATGAGCGAGCCGGAACCCATCGACTGGCAGACGATGACCCGGCTGGGCCCACCTTTCGATATCGTCGCCCCGCTCATATCTCCGGAACTCTATCCCTCGGCGCACGCTGACACGCCGGTTCTCAAGAAACCAGCGCCAACGCAGTAGAAGTATTGGACAACAGCAATTTTTCCTTTTCCTTCAGGGAAATGACCATTGGTCGGAGGCTTGTCCAATCGACCATCAGCAGACGGAAAGCCGCGGCATCCTGGTCGTCAAGCTCCGGGAGGCCACCGTCCTGGATCATGACCTGAGACCGGAAAAATCATCCAGGCATAGGTAGAGTCCGTCATCGAGAGGAGACGGACGGATGAGACGCAGCCGGTTCAGCGAGGAGCAGATCATCGGCATCCTGAAGGAGCAGGAGGCCGGTCAGAAGACGGCGGACGTGTGCCGCCGGCATGGGATCAGCGAGGCCACCTTCTACACGTGGAAGGCCAAGTACGGTGGGCTGGAGGTCTCCGAGGCCCGACGGCTGAAGGCGCTGGAGGACGAGAACGCGCGGCTGAAGAAGCTGCTGGCCGAGGCCATGCTCGACAACGCCATCCTGAAGGACGTCGCCGCAAAAAAATGGTGACGCCCGCGGCTGTGCGGAGTGCCGTTGCCCATGTCCGTGCCAACCACGGCGTGAGCGAGCGGCGGGCGTGTCTTGTGCTGGGAGTGGATCGCTCGACCGTGCGCTACCGCTCCCGGCGCCCAGACGATGCGGCTGCCAGTCGCGTTGCGGGCGAGCCGCGACGCCTCGATCGCCAGCACGATGCCGACCCGCCCTTCGCAGATTGCCCCCAGCAACCGCTCGAACCCGGGGCGGGCGATCCCGCCGCCGGAACGGCCGAGGTCGTCGTCGATGACGACCACCTCGGACCAGCCGAGCTGGCGGGCGCGGTCGGCCAGCCCGTATTGCCGGTGGCGGCTCTCGTGGTTGTGCAGGAGCTGGTCCGGACTGGACTGGCGGACGTAGACGTAAGCATGGCGCGCGAGATGATCAGGCGTGATCTTGCTCATCGTTCGCCTCCGCCGTCGGGGTTTCGCTCGCCAGCACCTCCAGGGGGAGCTGTTCCAGAAGCGGCAGCAGCCGTTGCGCCACCTCCCGCGGGAGGATGGTCGCCGGCTGCGTTGGCGTGAACAGGTCTGGTTGCACGGTCGCTCTGGGGTGTCTCATGCCGCCCTCCGTTGCGTCGCTCGCGGAGCAACGACAGGGCTGCGTCGGTGGCCAGGCGCAACTCCTGGAGAACCCCCAACGGGAACCGGGGGGGCCTTACAAAGGCTGGCGTTGCCGGCCGACGGCGCGGTCATCCATTCCGGCACGTGGGTCACCGTGCCGTCCGGCTGCTCGACCACCAGCACGACGATGCCGCGCAAGCGGTGACGCCGGACGATGCCGACACGTTCGCCGCACCGGGGATGAAAAGGGTAGTTGTGGCGGCCTGAGATTATCGACGGTCGGACCCGAGATCATCGGCAAATCCTGGACCGGATTGGCTGAGACCGACGAGGCCCTTCGGCCCACATTGCCCGAGACGCAGCCCGGATTGTTTGCGACGGGACCGAGATCGGCGGTGCAGGACCACGCTCCGTGATACGGGCGGCGCGTGAAGGCTTCCATTGCTTGGAAATCAAGCGAATTGCGGCCACCAGTGGAACCATGTCGCGGCTCGAATGCGATCAGGATTATCGGCGAGACCGCAGCAACGATCGGCAAGCGCTTGATCAAGGGCACCGAGATCCGCGAAGTAGGTGTTGGCGATCGTTTCGTTGGTCAGTGGCCAGAGATGCTCGGCCGGCTGCAATTCGGGGGAATACGGGGGTAAGAATGGAGTTGCCCCGGCTCGGTGGACGGGTTAGGGCTTGTTTCACTCCGCGGTGCTGGATCTCCTTTCGTAGTCGATCGGTGACAGATAGCCGAGAGCGGAGTGCCGTCGGCGGGGATTGTACCAGCCCTCGATGAAGGTGAAGACGGCGATGCGGGCCTCGGCATGGGAACGGAACCGCCGCCGGTCGAGCAGTTCGCATTCGAGCGTCGCGAAGAAGCTCTCGCACATAGCGTTGTCGTAGGCATCCCCGACCGAGCCCATGGACGGGCGAACGCC
>NZ_JBFUHT010000067.1:0-21603 GCF_056402275.1 Azospirillum sp. P4_B5 | reverse complement strand
TGATCTCGCGGCGATCCGCACGGCGCTATCGCTGCCGTGGAGCACCGGGCCGGTGGAGGGACAAATCAGCCGCTTGAAGACCATCAAGCGAACCATGTGCGGCCGCGCCAAGTTCGACCTGCTGCGTCATCGGGTTCTGGAGGCCGCATCAACGGCAGCGCTCCAGTCATTCTGCTGCACCAAAAACGCGGAAGGACCAGTTCCTGAAGTCGTTTGACATGTACGGTTTGCAATTGGACGTTTTCCTCAAAAAATACCTATTTATATTAATATGTTATGGGGTCACTCCGATTGGTCACTCTTGCAGAATCGCTGTATTTAACGTTCAAAATTTTCAGAAAAAGTTTTCAGGAGAAAGCGACAGCGACAGCTGACTTCTTTCCTGATTTTCGCACTCCATCCACTCTATCCCTGAACTGATAAGTCGTTGATTCCAAACGATTTTGTTCAAAGATGATACTAAACAGAGTGTTTGCTGCCGTCTGTCGTGGCTTGCTGTTACAGCTTAGAGGCCGGATTTTCGCAGCCTCCGCCCAGGTGTCGGTTTGTCGTTGTCGGGTGGATCAGTTTAGAAGCCGGCTTTCCGCGGCTTCCGCCCCGGCCCGACCGGCGTTTTGCAGACCAGATCCGTTTAGAAGAGAGTGGATCGGTTTAGAACCGCACCGCCGCCGCCGAGATCGACTGTCGTTGCTGGGTTAATCAGGTGAAAAGCGGCGTTTGAGCCGCTTCTTGTGATCACCAGTCCTGTTTTTCCGGGCTAATGATGCGAAATGCTGCGGGTGGATCAGGCGACAAGTCAGAGCGCCTTTGCCTCTCTTGGGCCCGACCTGTTTCATCAATGCCTGTTCTCTCTGCGACAACCAAGCGAACCCCAGTTTTCGGTGCTTTCGACGGCGCCATCACCCGCCTGCTGCCCCTCGCCATGGGCTGGCTTCCGGTCGTTCCTGGACGGCGGTTTGGGGGCCAAATCTTTTCCGCTGGTTTTCAACCGCCCGGTTGGCAGCCTTTGCAAATCTTGAAAACCTCGAGTTCTCGCGATACGACTTGGGTAACCGCCGCTTCGGCGGATGGAAGAAGGCAGGCCATGGCGCTGATCGGCTACGCGCGCGTCTCCACCGAGGACCAATCCACCGAGGCGCAGTTCCTCGAGCTGAAGCGGTTCGGCTGCACCGAGATCGTCCGCGAGAATGCCTCCGGTGCCGACCGGGAGCGCCCGCAGCTCAAGGCCGTGCTGGCCCGCCTCCGTAAGGGCGACACGCTGGCGGTGGCGCGCATCGACCGGCTGGCCCGCTCGCTCGCCCATCTGCTGGAGATCATCGAGACGCTGGAGCGCAAAGGGGTGGCCTTCAAATCGCTGGGCGATCCCATCGACACCGGCAGCCCACAAGGCAAATTCACTCTGCAGATCCTCGGTGCAGTGGCCGAGTTTGAGCGCTCCCTCATCCGTGAGCGCACCAAGGCCGGCGTACGGGCGGCCAAGGCGCTCGGCAGGCAGCCGGGCAACCCCGGCCTGATCTCCGGCGATCCGCTGATCCGCCGCCGTGTCGCTCGAGCGCGCGACGAGCGCCTGAGCGAGCGGGTCATCGCCGGTGCTGACGAGTTCCTGCCCATCGTGCGGCGCCTGCGACCGGCTCAGCCGTGGGACCGGGTCGTTGACGTACTCAACACAGCGATGAAGAAGCGGCCTGGCGACAACTCGGCGCCTTGGACCGGGTCCGTCCAAGATACGTGTAAAAATAGGTCACAAGGCGGTTGGCCGCTCCGAGCGGATGCGCTTGGTGATCTCTCCGACGATGCCGCGGCTGGCCTTGCCGTCGATCCTGTCGTGGATCTGCCGGATGCTGAGGTTTGTTGAGGCGGCGAGAGCCTCAATCTCAGCGACCACCGCTCGGCGGATCGGCGGACGCCCCAGGTGTTTGCCTCGGGCTTTGGCGGCCTTCATGCCAGCGGTGACACGCTCGCTGATCAGCGCGGATTCCAGTTCGGCCATGGCCCCGATGATGGTGAACATGGCCCGGCCCGCAGGGCTGTCGGTGTCGATCTGATCCTGGACGCTGATGAAGCGCACGCCGAGGTGCCGGAACTCCTCCAGCGCCATCAGCAGGTGGCGCGTGTTGCGGGCGAAGCGGTCGAACTTCCAGACGAGCACACAGTCGAACTCACGCTTTCGCGCGGCGGCCATCAGCGCGTTCATCTGCGGGCGTCCTTCACGTCGGCCGGACACGGCGACATCGCAGTAGTCGCCGACGATGACCAGACCGGCCCGCTCGGCGTAGCCATACAACCCGTCATATTGCAGGTCCGGCTTCTGATCAGCGGTCGAGACGCGCAGGTACAGCGCGGTGCGGCGGCCAGCAGGCATGACGGTCCCGTCCAACAAGGCGTTCCTTTGCGGACAGGAAATCGCTACTCCCTATCCCCTTGAAATCCTACCCGCCTTTTCGCCTCTTCGGCGCCGCCTTTTTTGGACACCCTGATGACGGCCATGGACCGCACCGCTTACCCGCGCCCAGGGGAGCGATTGACGCGCGAGGAACTGCAGACCCGGTATGACTTGAGCGAGGCGGATCATGCCTTCCTTCGGGCCGCCGCCCGCGGCGAGGCAGGCCGCCTGACGCTGGCAACGATCCTGAAGACGCGCCTTGATCTTGGGGTCTTTCCGGCGCTCGCGGAGGTCGATGCCGGCATCGTCACGCATTTGGCCGGGCAGCTCGGTTTGACGGCTCCGCCGCTTCTCTTGCCCGAGGACAGCGGGAAAAGAACCCTTTACCGCTACCGGGCGGCGGTTCGCGCCCATCTCGGGGTCGCGTCCTATCCCGATGCCGGAGAGGTCCTGGTCACGAACACCGTGCTCGAAGCGGCCGAAACCATGAGCGACCCCGCCGACCTGATCAACCGGGCCATCGAGGCGTTGCGCGACGCGCGGATCGACTTGCCGGCGTTCAGCACCCTCGACCGGCTGGTCAACCACCTGCGCGGCCGGGTTCACGAGCGGATGTACGAGCGGGTCGCGGCGCGGCTGTCGGCGGAAAGCATGGCGGCGCTCGACACGTTGCTGACCGTGCCTCCCGATGGCACCACCACGCCCTTCACCCGCCTCAAGCAGACGCCCGGGCCGGCGCGTTTGGAAACCATCGCCCTGTGGACTGACCGCCTGGGCTGGCTGATCGGTCTGCCCGATCCCGGGGCGCTGTTGGAGGGGATTTCCCACACCAAGCTCCGCCAGTTCGCGGCGGAGGCCGCCGCCTTGGAACCCGGTGAGCTTCTGGACATGAGCCAGCGGGGCAAGCGGCACACCCTGCTGCTCAGCCTGACCCGCCAAGCCCGCACCCGCTGCCACGACGAGTTGATCGAGATGCTGATCCGCCGCGTTCGGCGCACCCAGGCGGCGGCCAAGGAAAGGCTCGCCGCTCTCCAGGACGAGAACCGCGAGCTTGAAGAGCGGCTGATCGGCCTTTTCGGCCGCGTGCTTGCCACGGCGAAAGCCGAGAAAGCCGACGCCGCTTTTGGACAGCACGTCCGGACCCTGCTGACCGAGCAAGGCGGCATCGACCGGCTTACCGAGCAGTGCGAGACCGTCACCGCCTGGCACGGCAACAACGACCTGCCGTTGCTCTGGCCCATCCATGCCCGCACCCGCAGCCTGCTGTTCCGTCTGGTCGACCTGATGGACATCCGGTCCGCGACCCAGGATCGCAGCCTGTTGGACGCGTTGGCGATGGTGGCGGAGCACCGCCAGTCGCGCCGCGACGACCTGCCGAACGACCTCGACTTCGGCTTTGCTTCGCAACGGTGGCGCAGCTTCGTTGTCAAACGCGGTTCGGGGAGTCCGGCCATCGACCGGCGCGCCCTGGAGGTCTGCGTCTTCATTCACTTGGCCGATGCTCTTCAGGCCGGGGATGTGTACGTCGTCGGTGCCGAGGCGTTCGCCGACTACCGCGATCAGCTGCTGCCCTGGCCGGAGTGTGCGCCACGGCTGGCCGCCTACTGCCGTCTCCTGGACATCCCGGAAAGCGCCGAGGCTTTCGTTGCCCGGCTGAAGGACGAGTTGACCCAAACCGCCGCCGATGTGGACGCCGGCTTCCCCGACAACACCGAGCTGTCGCTCGACGCCGACGGCACGCCCCACCTGAAAAAGCCGCGGGCGGCCCGCGAGCCGGACGGCCTGGCGGACTTCGAACGGGAGATCCGCGCCCGCATGCCCGAACGCCATCTGCTCGACATTCTCAAGCACACCGAGCACTGGAGCGGCTATACCCGCCACTTCGGCCCGCCGTCCAGATCCGACCCCAAGCTGGCCAATGCCGTGCGGCGCTATCTCTTCGCCGTCTTCGGCTACGGCTGCAACCTCGGTCCCGTCCAGACCGCCCGCCACGCGCCCGACATCGCCACCGCGCCGGCGCTGCGCCGGATCAACGCCCAGCACATCGACGCCGACAAGCTGGAGGCGGCGATGGCCGACGTGATCGGCCAATACACCCGCTTCGGCCTGCCGCGCTGTTGGGGCGACGGCCGGGCGGCGATCGCCGACGGCACGCACGTGAAGCTGCGCGAGAACAACCTGCTCGGTTCCCGCCACATCCGGTATGGCGGCTACGGCGGCATCGCCTACCACCACATCGCCGACAGCTACATCGCGCTGTTCACCACCTTCATTCCCTGTGGCGTCTGGGAGGCGGTCCACATCCTCGACGCCCTTTTGAAGAATCGATCGGTCCTGCAGCCGGATATCCTCCATGCCGATACCCAGGGGCAAAGCGAGCCTGTTTTCGGCCTGTGCCGCCTTTTGGGCATCACGCTGATGCCGCGCATGCGCAGCTGGGCCGACGTCGCCTTCTACCGCCCGGACAACGCCGTCCGATACCAGCACATCGACGCTCTGTTCAGCCGTGAGATCGACTGGGCGCTGATCACCAAGCATTGGCCGGACATGATGCAGGTGGCGCTCTCGATCCAGGCCGGCCGGATCCTGCCGTCGATGCTGCTGCGCAAGCTCGGCACCTACAGCCGGAAGAACCGCCTGTCCCGGGCGTTCCGCGAACTGGGCCGGGTCGAGCGCACGCTCTTTCTCTTACGCTTCATCTCCAACGCGGACATCCGCCAGAGCATCCACGCCGAGACGACCAAGATCGAGTCCTACAACGACTTTCTCGACTGGGTGTCCTTCGGCGGACCGGTGATCAAGAGCGGCGATCCGGTCGAGCAGGACAAGCAACTCAAATACGCCAGCCTCGTCGCCAACACGATCATGCTGTCCAACGTCACCGACCTGACCACGGTTCTGTCCTCCATGGCCGCGGACGGCATCGCCGTCACCCCGGACCTCGTTGCCCGCCTCAGCCCCTACACGCGCGAGCATGTCCGCCGCTTCGGCCAGTACGTCCTTGACATGAACGACTTACCGGGGCCGCTCAATCCAATGCCTCTTCCCTTCGAAGTGCCCTTGTGACCTATTTTTACACGTATCTTGGACGGACCCGAGCAGCACCCACCGCCGGGTGCCATCAAGGCGTTCCAGCTGCAATTCGACGTCGTGTTTTGGAACACCGCTGCGCAGGGCCTCGGCAACGGGCGTCTCGTTCGATTGCAGGGGTTGGCCATCGGGAGTGTAGAGCCGCCAAGCTCCTAACCTCCGGTCGCCAGGGACTGTCAACACCGCCGTGCCGTTCAAAAGCTCGGCGGCCCGCCGATTGTGTTGCAGCACCATACCGTCAGCATCCAGAAGGCACGCAGGTACGGGAACATGCTCAAATCGCTGAAATTCAACTTTCGTAAGAACATCGCCATCAACCACAATCGATTCCTTCTCAAAATGCTTCATACTGCGTCCTCATCATGGGTCGGCGGCTAAGCAATGTGATCATCACACTTAACATAGCGATTCGGTCACGCAATCACACAATAGCGCATACCTTGTCCGATGAGCGTTAAGGCCCCGTCGCAGACATGAGCGCACGAGTAAGTGCCCGCACCACGCATGTAGGGATTTTCCGGTGTCGGCCTTGAATGCTGCTGTCGTCAGTCACCACTTTCGCCGGTTGGCTTGGCGATGTTGGAGGAAGATGTTTGTACCGATCACGGTGGTCTTGGACTAATTTGCTTAATTTCAATGACATGGCCGACCTTGCCCTGGTTCAACTGGGCACCTTGAAAAACCGTAGCGCTGTTGGTGCACCTGTGACTCCCTTGGCCTATAGGGGCGTTGTCACGAGACCGATGGCGGCCCGCGGGTCGCGGCATTTTCCTACTCGGATGTTGCCGATTTCGTATGCCCGCCATCAGTTCCCTCCCGCCGTCATCCTGCTCGCGATTTGGCTTTATCTCCGGTTCACGTTGAGCTGCCGGGATGTTGAGGAGCTTCTGGCGGAGCGTGGCATCGATGAGTCCTAGGAGACGGTGCGACGCTGGGATCTGAAATTCGGGTCAGCCATTGCTCTCTGCGCCCACCGTCAATCTATGCTACGGACCTCATGGGGTGCGGCGCAACCGCACCGTTCCCGATCCACGGTTGAAGAAGGCGAACCTCACTCCTCGCGGGCCAAACACAAAACACGTGACTGGAAGTTCACTCCAGGAAATCCGCAAGAGGCCCACAGACCGTCCGTCGCAGTGAACAACTCTGGGGTTCCCGGAGGCCGGTTTCGTTGAACGGCGTCACCAACAGCGATAGGGTGCCAACTATGGTTCAATGTGCTTTGGAGAATCTTGGTGGAGAGTGAGTTGCCGACCGGCGTTGGCGGGGAGCCGTTGTCCGGCGAGCGGCGATTCGAACTGCTCGTCAACAGCGTCCACGATTACGCCATCTACATGCTCGATCCTCAAGGGATCGTGACCAGCTGGAATCCAGGTGCGCAACGGTTCAAAGGCTATGCGGCCGCAGAGATCATCGGCAGGCATTTCTCCCACTTCTACACCGACGACGATCAGCGTGCCGGAGTGCCGGAGCGGGCGCTCTCCATCGCCTTGAACGAAGGGAAGTTCGAGGCGGAAGGTTGGCGGGTTCGCAAGGACGGCGCGCGCTTTTGGGCGCACGTCCTCATCGATCCCATCCGTGACGACACTGGAAAGCTGATTGGATTTGCCAAGGTCACCCGCGACATCACGGAGCGCAAGCGGGCGCAAGAGGTCTTGGAAGAGACCCGTGCGGCACTTTTCCAGTCCCAGAAGATGGAGGCTGTGGGCCAACTGACCGGCGGCATCGCGCACGACTTCAACAATCACCTCCAGATCATCGGCGCGAACCTGCAGTTGCTGCGCGCCCGCGCCCTGGGCGACGAGGAGCTGTCGCTGGTCGGCAACGCGTTGGCTGCTGTGGACCGGGCGGCGACGCTGGCCGCGCGCTTGCTTACCTTCGCGCGCCGCCAGCCGCTCAACCCAACGGTTGTCAATGTCGACCGCGTTGTGCAAGCCATGACCGACCTGCTGCGGCGCACGCTGGGCGAGTCCATCGAGATCGAGACGATCGTCGCCGACGGTCTGTGGAACACCAGCGTTGATGTGAGCCAGTTGGAAAACGCCATCCTGAACCTGGCGGTGAACGCGCGCGACGCCATGCATGGGCATGGCAAGCTGACCATCGAGGCGGGCAACGCTCAGTTGGACGACGCCTATGCCGCCCGCCACTCCGAGGTCACGGCGGGCCAGTACGTGCTGGTGGCGGTCAGCGACACCGGCGGCGGCATACCGCCCGATGTCATGGAGCGGGTGTTCGAACCGTTCTTCACCACCAAGCCCGTTGGCGAAGGGACGGGCTTGGGTCTCAGCATGATCCACGGCTTCGTCAAGCAGTCCGGCGGCCATGTGAAGGTCTACAGCGAAGTGGGGCATGGCACGACCGTCAAGATCTACCTGCCGCGCGTTCGGGCAGCGGAGCAGGAACAGCCGGGCGGAACAACCGACATCCGCGGCGGCTCCGAGCGTGTTCTGGTGGTGGAGGACGATTCCGATGTCCGTGCCGCCACCATCGCGCTGGTGCGCTCGCTGGGCTACCGCACCATTGAGGCGGCCAACGCCGAGGCGGCTCTGAACCTCCTGGACAGTGGCGCCAGGGCGGATCTGCTCTTCACCGACGTGGTGATGCCCGGGACGATCAACGCACGTGACTTCGCGCGGCGGGCGCAGGAGGTCTGCCCGGCCCTCAGGGTCCTGTTCACCTCCGGCTACACCGCCAACGCCATTGTCCACCATGGACGGCTGGACGAGGGCGTGTCGCTGTTGAGCAAACCCTTCAGCCGCGAGGCGTTGGCGGCCAAGATGCGCCAGGTGTTGGGTGCGCCCGCTCCAGCGATGCCCGACGCTGTAACGCCGCCGCGCCAGCGCCTCTCGATCCTGGTGGTCGAGGACGACGCGTTGGTGCGCCTGGCCACGCTGGACATGCTGGCCGACCTCGGTCATGACGCGCTCGAGGCAGGCGATGCCGCAGAAGCTATAGAGGTGCTGGGCCGCGGGCCGGTCGATGTGCTGCTGACCGATGTGGGGTTGCCGGGCTTGTCGGGCAGCGAGTTGGCCGACGAGGCGCGGCGGCGGCAGCCCGGCCTCGCCATCGTCATGGCAACGGGCTATTCCAGCTTTTCGCATCCCGGTGCGGTGACCCTGCCCAAACCGTACGGTCGCGACGGCCTCGAACGGGCTCTGGCAGAGGCTGTCGGCCTCGTCCGGCAGACAGTGTTGACAGCGGTCCGATCCCCGGATCCGTAGCCGGTGGCGGGCACTCGGCCGGTGCGCCTCAGCCCTCCTGCCGTCCTTTGAGCCATGCGGCCGTTTTGGGAAAACGCGTCAGAGCCTCCCCAAGTTGCTGGGGCGTTGCCGGTTTGATGACAACGCCGAGACCATGTTCGGCGGCTTCGCGCTGCCACTCCGTTCCCGATTCGCCGGTGAGGAGGATGCCGGGAACGTCCGCACCGACGCAGTCGCGAAGGCGGTGAATCGCCTGGATGCCCGTGTTCCCTCCCTGTAGACGGTAGTCGGCGACGATCACATCCGGCGCGCGCCCCGCCTCCTTCAGGCGCTCCACCGCGTCATCGGCGTTCAAGCCGACCAGGGTCTCGTAGCCCCAATCCCGGAAGATGGCCTGGAGACCGGACAACACGATGGCATCGTCGTCCACCAGCACCGCCAGCCGTCCGGCACCGTCGATCGAGCGGGCTTTGCAGGGAGTGGCCGGACGGTCGGGGGGCGCGTCGGCGAGCGGCACATCCACGGTGAACGTCGATCCGACCGCCGGTGTCGACGACACCGTGACGGGATGGCCAAGGAGCTTGGACAGGCGCTGCACGATGGACAGCCCCAGGCCAAGCCCCTGGCTGCGGTCGCGCCCCGGGTTGCCCACCTGGTGGAACTCCTCGAAGATCAGCTCCATCTGGTTGGCCGCGATGCCGATGCCGCTGTCCTGCACCGCAATGCGGGCCCACCCGTCCACAGCCTCGCACGACAGGCGGACGAAACCATGGTCGGTGTAGCGGAGGGCGTTCTCCAGGAGGTTGCGCACCATGCGCGCCAGCAGGTGGCGGTCGGTGCGCACCGCACCGTCGCACCGCATGTCCAGGTGCAGCGCCAGCCCCTTGCTTTCGGCGACCGGCGCGTGCAGCGCGCCAATTTGCTCAAGAAGCGGACGCAGCATGGTGCTTTCGAGGTTGGGGTGGATGGTTTCCGCGTCCAGGCGCGAAACATCGAGCAGGCTGTCCAGCAGCCCTTGGAGTGCGTCCAGCCCCCGCACCAGCATGCCCAGTGCGTGCTGACCGCGCGGGTCATGAACATGGCCGCGCAGGACTCCGGCGAAGAGAAACATGGATTGCATCGGTTGCCGAAGGTCGTGGCTGGCGGCGGCCAGGAACTTCGACTTGGACAGGTTCGCCCGTTCCGCCTCTATCTTGGCGCGCTGCAATTGGTCTTCCATGGCGTGGCGGTCGGTGACGTCGATTTCCAAGCCGGTCAGATGCAGCGGCGTGCCGTCATCGGCACGGACGATGCGGCACACGGCCTCCAGCCAGCGAACGGAACCGTCGGGGCGTACGACGCGGTATTCCAGCCGCATCTGCGGCAACCGGCCTGTCACAACCTTGGACCGTTCCGCCAGAACCCGTTCGCGATCATCCGGGTGCAGAGTGCCGATCCAGCTGGCCATTGTCGCCGGGTACGCGGATGGATCGAGCCCCAGAACACGGTAGAGTTCCTTGGACCACACCGACTCGCCGGTCTTCAGGTCGACATCGTAGCTGCCGGCCTGCGCCGCTTCGAGCGCCAGAGCCAGACGCTCCTTGGCGGAGAGCAGCGCTTCATCCATCCGCCGTCGCTCGGAGATGTCCTGGAACGTGCAGATCGCCATGAGGATGCGGCCCGCGGCGTCACGGACCGGTGCGGCGCTCACCGCGAAGCTCGTCAACCGACCGTCAGCGCGGACGTGAAGCAACTCTTCCTGGTCGATCGCCATGCCTTGGCGAAGCGCACGGGCCAGCGGATGGTCCTCCGGACGGTAGGGCGTTCCGTCTGTGTGCTGGGCGTGCCGCGCCGCATAGTCCGTGATCGTCTCGCCATGCCCCACCGCGTGACCCATGAGCCGTTCGGCGGCCTCATTGTGCAGCAGCGGGCGCCCGGAAGGAGCGGACACCGCCAGAACCCCGGACGGCAGGTGCGTCAGAACGGACTTGAGCAGCAACCGTTCCTCGTCCAAGTGTTGGGCCAGACGATCCCGTTCTCGCGCCGCGTCCTCACGTTCCGTGATGTCTTGCAGGTACAGAGCCATCCCCGTGCGGGACGGAAAGGCCCGCACCGCGTAGTATCGGCCGTTCCGGCTGTCGCGATGGCTGAGTTCGCAGGCGTCTCGGTGTTCCATGACATGGGCGAGCCGCCGCCACGTGTCGGTGCCTGCCAGCGTGGGGAACGCTTCGAGCAGCGTGAGTCCATCAACGTCATGCCCTCGGGCGATGAGCGACTTCGCCCGTTCGTTGAGGAAGGTAAACCGCCAGCTGTGATCCACCTCAAGGATGGCGTCGTGGGTGCTTTCCAACACCTCGGCCATCCGCTGCCTCGTTGCCTCGGCCTGCCTTTGGAGCCGGACAAAGCGGCTGACACCCCAGACGCCAAGCAGACCCGAGAGAACGAGCACCGCCGCGAGGATCGCCAGCGACCGCAGCATGGCGTGTTCGACGGGCATCATGGCCTGGGCCTTGGCGATCCCAACCCAGAGCATCAGCCCATGGGGGTCAGCTTCGACCGGCGAGTAGGCGATGATGCGGACGACGCCATCCAGCCCTTCCATCTCGACCGTTCCGCGCCGGTCATTCTCCTGCATGAAGCGGTATGGTGCGGGTAAGGGCTGGCCGGTCATGTCCTGCAGCTCGGGAGCCTGCGCCAGGATGACGCCGTTCCGATCCGCCAAGAGAACCGTGGCACCCGGCGGAAGCGGTTTGTCTGCGAGGTATTCCGAGAGCCACTGAACGTCGATCAGAGCGGTGACGACACCAGCCGGCCGGCCATCCGGGTCGGAGTACGGCAAGCCAAAGCTCAGGATGGGGCGGCCGATGCCCTGGGCGATGCGGTAGCCCCCGACGACGAAACCGCCGGTTTCGAGCGCGCGCCGGACGTTGTCGCGGTCCCCGATATGGGCACCGGCCGTGCGGCGGTCGGTGGTGCACCGGATGATTCCGTCCAGGCCGGTGATCTCGATGGTGAGGTAGGCTGGATAGCGTCGCTTGAGACGATCCATGACGGCTTGGCAGTTCTCGGTGCCGGTCGCCGCGACGCCTGTCTCCGCCATGGCCACGAGGACATGTTCGACATCCGCGACGATGCGGCGCTGTTCAGCCTGGATCAGGTCGAGCAGCCGTTCGGCCTCTCGCCGGACATCCGCCGCTCGGTCGCGGCGCAGATCGATCTGCGCCGCAATCTCGAAGCCCAGCAGCGGCAGCATGACCAAGGCGAGCAGCAGGAATAGACGCATGCGCATGATTGGCTTTGGGCACGTCGTGGGTGCGGCCGTTCAACGTTTCCAATGACCACCGCCTTCACACTTCAGCTTGCAGGTAACGGCAAAAGAGTTCAATTGGATGCATCGCCTTTGTTGCGATCCGAAAGGCGATGCTCTTTGGTGAACGGGCAATATCGGGTTCCGGCAGCTTTCGCGCCAGTCAAGCCGACGTTGCCGTTTGTCGAGTCGATGATGGTACGCCTGCTGGAGCAGGCGCCGGATCGCGACGCGATGCGCGCGGCGTTGATGGCCAAGCTGCGGAAGGGCTGAAGCCGCGGTGCGCGCTGTCGCGCCTGCCTGTTCAAACGGACTGTACAGGCGGCCAAACGATCGTTTTCTAGTTACTGATGGAACTGGACAATAGGGCAATCTTGTTGACTTTTCAGAACGCGTGAGGCCTTGCTTGGGTTCTGTTTCGGCCTTGAAAGGAAACACAGGACCGACCAAATCACGTCTTCAACGCCGTTGCCAATGATCCCTCTTTCGCGGGCTTGTCTCCGAGACAACAATAAAAGAACCTAAGCCACAAAATTTTCTCTCCTCAGAGGACCTGTGGGCATGCGAATCGCAGGCATAATCCCGCTTAATCTTATAATTTCAACTGATTGTCGTGCTGACCGATTGTGGACAGACCGCCACAACATCGTCAAACAAGCGATTCAATATCTTCCGACTGTCGTTAACCATGAAGGTGGTCTTTGGCGCTCTGCCCGTCATTTGGTCTGTCGCTTCGCCGGCAAACCGGCGCCTGATCCGGCCCGCCATAGTGATGTAACGGGACCGCTCCACCATCCCGGATATGATGGCCCGTGCGGCGACAGGTGACGAATGAGTCGAGCCGAAGCCCTGAGGCAGCATCCTATCGAACACGATGGAGGCGAGCACGGCATTGCGAACCAGACGGTCCAACACCCCCTCCGGGTCGCCTGTCGCCCCCAGCCATGCTCGGCCGCGCAGCACATGAGCGCCGTAGACCGCCGGCCATGAAAGGGCGGAGTTTGCGGTTGGCCGCGCCCTTCGGGTGGCGCACTTCAGGCGGCTCACCCCAGCCTCCAGGATGATGCTGCCCATCACGCGGCTGAGGGATGTTCCCTGCGCGGAAAGCGGAGCCGCGTGTTTGAAAAATCCCGGAAAATCCAGAAATCGGCTTTCCAGGATCAGGCAGAGATCCACAACGCCGGTAAGGAAGATAGCCCCCGATCCTCGAACCCCCTGGCCGGGATTCCGGTGAGGCGCTGTGATCGATCGCGCCATCGCCGCTTCAAACGCGCACAGGTCGCGGATTGTCGGGCCATGTTCGTCGCCGTCGGCGGCCCACAGCGCGGCGATCGGCCGGCCGGCATCGCCGGTGGGCGACGTGGCGAAGAGTTCCAGATAGTGTTGGCGCGACCCGCCGTACCGCCAGAGCTCCGCCATGCCGGGGCCGGAACAGTCCTCGATCCAATGGGGATCGGACGACACGCCGGGCATCACCCGGCATACGGTCCGATCGTTACGCACAAACGGGAGGAGATGCCGGTGGCGTTCCGCCAGGGCTGCAAGACCGGCGACTTCGCCGTTCGAGCAGGCGATCAGAGGGCGTCGATGCTGCTGGCACATCGTGCCCCACGCCACGGCCCAATCCCGGCGCACGAACGGCGGTCGGTGCCTGCGGACATCCTCCGCGAGGCACTGCGGACAAAGACCAACCGGCCCCAGGAAGGTCGCCCGGACCACCCGCCCGGAGACGAAATCCCAGGCTTGTGGGGCCATGGCGCTGAGCGTGGCCGGCGGCACCCCGGTAGCACCGTAGAGACGATCGAGGGCGAACGCGTCCAGCCACCACACATCGCCTTTGGAGCCCCGT
This sequence comes from Azospirillum sp. P4_B5, assembly GCF_056402275.1. NCBI lineage: Bacteria > Pseudomonadati > Pseudomonadota > Alphaproteobacteria > Rhodospirillales > Azospirillaceae > Azospirillum > Azospirillum sp. P4_B5. Next base: position 7,792 of record NZ_JBFUHT010000067.1, on the reverse strand, counting down.
GGTGAGGTCCAAGGCAGGTGCGGAGCCCAGGCCGGGTCTCCCCAGAGCCAGTAGGTATCGCGGATGGCGGGCCGACTGACGACCTCGTCGAGAAAACCTTGGGGGTCTTGATGGTAGATGGCCGCCAGCCTGGCGATCCATGCGATGAGCAACTCGCCCGGCAAAGGCGGCGGAGCAACAGGCAGCTTAGGCAACCGCTCCATGGTGGCGTCCCACGATTTCACGAAGGAGACGAACTGTGACGCGCTCGTCACCGTCCCGGATCGCCGCGACGGCGGCATCTTCGATGAGCCGGCAGAGATTGCTGGTGATCCCCTCCGAAGCCTCCAGCAGCACTTTCAATGCGTCGCCGGTGCCGAGTTCCCCCGATTTCCGCAGCGGCAGGGTCCGCTCCATCAGCACCACGAACTGCTTGAAGCCGGCAAGGTCGTCAAACCAGTTCACCATGCGAACCGCCTGGAACCGGCGCTGGAGCTGGTCATCGCCGCCGAACACGTCGAGCGCCTCCACAGTGCCGAAGACCACGATCGGCAACCGCAGCTCGTTGATCAACCAGCGCAGATTGTTGAGGAAGAGTCGCTGCTGCCGTGCGGTGCCGGCGAAGACGTTCTGGATCTCATCGACCATGAGCAGTTCGACCTTGACCAGCCGGAGCAGACTTACGGCGCTATCCTGAACCGTGCGGGTCCGGCTGAAGTTCTCGGCCGGCGCGTCGAGCGCATCGAGAGCGGCCTTGAAGAACTTCGCCTCCAGGGGCTCGGGAGGCATTTGGAAACTGAGGACCGGCTGACGGCGGACACCGGTCCGTTCCTGCCAGGTCACGCGCTGGTCGCGCTGGTACTTGGTGCGGATCATCGTCTTACCGATGCCGCTCTCCCCCACGATGAGCAAGCTCAAGGGGCGCCCGCGGCCATAGGTCTGTTGCGCCATGCGGATGCGTCCCAGAACCTCGTCGGCGCGCGGGTGCCCGATCCAGCGGTCCTGGAGGATAAAGGCGATGCGATCGTCGGCCTCCTTGGCGGCAACCGCACGGAAATCGGGGGCGATGTGCCCGTAGTCCTCCATGTCAGTCACCGTCCCAGTCGTCCCACCGTTCGACGCGCCCCGGCAGCAGGGGCAGGTCGATGGCGTCGAAATCAATAGCCGTAGTGCCGCCTGCAGGCGGCGCGGGGAGCGGTTCAGCCACCTCGGGCGGGGACTGTGGAATAGCGGCTCGATCCGGGATCTTCTGGGCAAGCGCCCTTGCCTTGCGCGAAGCGACCGCCGCATTCTCAATGATGCGGCGTTGCGCCAGCACCGCGTCGCGGATCACCTTGGGGTTGGAGTTTTGCCGCCCCTGAAGCCGAAGAGCCTTGCGGACGGCTTTCACCTCCCAGAGGCTCATAACGGGCAGATCAAGCTGTTCGCATCGCACGGGGTGCCATTCACCGGCCGGCGTCACGTACCAGACCCGGGTCGCGTCCCAGGGATCGTATTTGAAGCGGTGGCGCTTGCCGTCCTTCACCAGCCGGTTGAGGATGTCGTCACGGTAGACAAGGCCATTGATCTCGACGCCGTGACGCCCGACGCAGCGATGCTCCTCCGGGAGAAACCAACGGAAGAAGTTTTCAGGATCATTGGGATGGCGGACTTCCGAATCCGGTGCCTGCGACAGCGTGTGCCAGCGGTGAAGAGGCGAAACGCCCAGACTCTCATGAACCCGGTTGTGGTACTTGTCGATGATCTCCAGAGCCAACCAGTGCTCCAGCTCCGACAGCGTCATGGATGCCCAGGTTTCGGATTTGTAGTCGCCGCGCTCACGCGGATTCGACTTGGTGGTGCCCGGAAGCAGGTGGGCGGCCTGCATGAGCGTTCCAATCAGCCGCTCCACGTGCCCGCCGAAGCGCGGCGTCGCCGGCGGCCGGTAGGCGAGCGTGATGCCGAAATTCTCGCAAGCCTGCTTGATGACGGTGGACTTGAACTCCTTCGCGTTGTCGAGATGCAGCACGCGCGGCAACCCCGCGACGGGGTAAGGCGACTGCACGCCGACACGATTGCAGTAATCGGTCTTGGGCAGCACGCCATGGGCGATGGCCATGGCGACCGAGCGGGCGTTCGGCCGGTCGAATGACAGATAGAAGCCGACGACCATGCGGCTCGCCACGTCGATGAGCACGGTGAGCCAAGGGCGCGTGTGGACAGGCAGGCGCGTGGTCTCGTCGACCACCATGACGTCCACCTGCGTGTGGTCCATTTGAACAATTTCCAACTGGCGCGTGCTCTCCAAGTGGCCCTTTATGGGACCATAGAGGGCGGCGGCCCGTTTCGCGCCTTCGCGAGGTTTGGCTAGGTCCCGCTTGCTCTTCTTGGCGACACGGCGCCGGATGGTGCGGGTGTCGACCTGCGGCAGGCCGGCTTCTTGGAGTTTGGCCCCGATATGCTCGTAAAGGTCCTTGAGGGAAGGGCTTTCGCGCGTTTCGTAGAAGTTCGCAATCTCACGGCCAATCAGCCCCTCGGTCTCACTGGGCAGGCGGTGGTGACCGACCTTCGGCCCGCGCCGTCCCGGGAGCATGGCCTTGACCGTGGGATCGTGTTCGTACTGGTCGAGCAGGCGGTAGAATTGCGAGACGGAAAGGCCGAGTCGGTCAGCCGCCTCCTGAACCATCGGCAAGGTCCGGCGCACCCCGGCCAACGCCCGGCAAACAGCGAAACGCCGCTTCGCCTCGTCCCAGGCATCGGGGTCGAAATCTGGCTCCGGTATGGGCATGCCCACGGCGTCCAGCTATTCTCATGAAAACGTGCTATTTTCTCACGATAAATGGCATTATTCAAATGGCCGCCGCCCCAGGAACCGAGCAATAATGGGATGTAGATTCTCATTATTTCGTGCATTGGTACATCCGCCTAGGATTCCGCCCGGATCGCCGCCGCGTCGGCGCCCTTCCGTCCCTTCCGGAGCCCATGATGACCGACAGCCCCGCCGACCTTTCCGCAGCCTCCTGTCCCGATGCCGTGGTGCGGCCGGTGCTGAGGAAGATCCTGATCGGGTTCCGGCGCGGCCATAGGGAGTTTTCCGATGCGCCGAAGCCGGATGAGCTGCTGTGCGTCGACCCGTCGGCGTCGGTGGCCACCATGCATGCTTTCCTCAGCGACCGGTCGGTGAAGGAGATCGCGGTGGTCGGGCTCGGCAACAACGCTGAGGTGACCTGGAACCGGCTTGCTGACGCCGAGGTCATCCGCGCTTGTGTCAAGAACGGTGAGGAGATCGTCGCTTACGCCGCCGAGCACTGCGACTTTTTTGGACAGAGCGTGCGTGGGGATCTGCTGAGTGGTCGCGGCGGAAAGCTGTTCTGAGATGGCCAGCCGCACCGGACGCCGGGCTCTCGACCGCACAGACGATCAGCGCATCGCCGATGCGCTCGCCCTCCTGTCCCAAGCGACGGGCGTGCCCGAACGGAGCGCCGTCGACGATCCGCCCTGGCTCATGGCCTACCGCGACGGCCACGGTGCGGTGACGGTATCCTGCGGTGGCAAGGCACCACGGGCGGCCCGCCGCGTCCGCACCGCCGTCAGCGGCCTGTGCGACGCCGTCGGGCTGCCGTCCCTCTATTCCGCTCTCTACGTGGAGCGCGTCACCGAACGCATCCTGCGCGTTTGGAACGACGACAACGCCGAAATCCTCATGCTGGTCGACGGCGTCGGTACCTTCTATCTGGCTGATTGGATCGAGGACATGATCGACCTGCGCGACGAGCTGGACCGCCTGTTCGGTCCCGGACCCCGCCGGTGAGTGACCGTCCGGCGCCGGTCGCCGAACGCATCGATGGAGCGGGCAGGGCGGCGGACCTGCTGCCGCCGGAGCAGGCGCAGCTGATCGAGCGGCTGCAGATCTTCCTGCACCAGGCCGGCCGCGGCGCCCKGGCGCCGCGCACGCTGGCGGCGCTGCACAGCGACCGCCGCGTCTTCAGCCGCTGGTGCGAGGCGCGCGGCTTGTGCTGGCTGCCGGCCGAGCCGGCGACCGTCGTCGCCTTCGTCGAGGACATCGGGAAGAGCCGCAAGCCGGCGACCGTTGAGCGCTACCTCGCCAGCATCGCCATGTGGCACGCCGCCGCCGAGGCGCCAAACCCCTGCAAGACCCTGCACGTGCGGATGGCACGGCGCGCCCACGCCAACGAGCTGGGGGTCCGCCAGTTGCAGGCCAAGCCGGTCGGCGGCACGGAGATCGCCGCGATCATCGACGCGCTGACCCCGGTCGATCCGGCGCAATCACCCAGTCTGCGGGCGCGGCGCGACATCGCGCTGCTGCTGACTGCCCGCGACAGCCTGGCCCGCGCCGCCGAGCTGGTGGCGCTGCGCTGGGAGGATCTGGCGGTGGCCGAGGACGGCAGCGCCACCATCCTGATCCGCCGCTCCAAGACCGACCAGAAAGGGGAGGGCAGGGTGGCCTGGCTGTCCCCCGAGACGGTCGAGGCCCTGGACGCCTGGCGCCGCGGCATCGACGCCGCGCCCGACCCGGTGACCAAGACGGTGGCCGCCCCGTCTCCTCTGCTGTTCCGCCATCTGGCGCGGCGCGGCTACGGGGAGACGCTGACCACGGCGTCGGTGGCGCGCATCGTCAAGGAGCGTGCCGGACAGATCGGGCTGGTGACGCGCGGCTACTCGGCCCATTCCACCCGCGTCGGCACCGCCCAGGATCTGATCGCCGCCGGCGAGGACCTGCTGGCCGTCATGAACGCCGGCGGCTGGACCAGCCCGCGCATGCCGGCCCGCTACGGGGAGCGCCTGTTGGCCGCGCGCGGCGCCGTCGCGCGCCTGCGTGGTCGGAAAGGCAGCACCGGCGGCTGACCGATCTCGATGGTGGAGCTACCTGCCGTGTGCAGCAAGGCCGGTTTGGATTGGTGGGAAAGCGGTCACCGCGTGCAGGGTCTCGACCAGCAACACACCAATGTTGGCAACGTTCACCATTGGCAGGTTCTGCAATGCCGTCGGCTGCGGCGGCGTCAGTTTTCCTAGCCATTCGTGTTAGGCTTGGCTTGACAGTGCTCAGTGTTGACGCAGGACATCGGGTTTGATACCCATTCTTCAACGGAGGTCGGGTGCGTTACCCGTTCTGAACGGAGGCTGCCCTGCGCTTTGTTACGACCTCGGTCGCCTCCCAATTGACGGGACTCTCGACTGAAAAGCTTCGGGAATGGACCTGCCGCCGCGCGCTGGTGCCTGCCGACGTGCCGCCCAAGAAGAAGGGCTCACCAGCTAAATTCAGTTGGCAGACGATCCTTATACTCAGGATTGCCGTCCTTTTGCGGGACCGGTTCAATCTCGGCCTTGAAGCGCATAAGGCGTCGTTCGCGAGCCTCAAAAAGGTGTTCCAAACCAAGTCGTTCATCGCACTTTGGGGACAGCGTCTGGCCCTGAACTCAGACGGCAGTTGGAGGCTTGTCGAAGCGGATGTCACGTATCTGGAAGAGGATATGCTCCTGATCCGGCTCGACCCGCATCTCCTAGTGCTGCGTGACGGCTTTGCTCTTCCTGACGCGACTGGCACATCCGGTCAACTCGACCTCTTCTCGTTGCCCAACGTACACCATAGCCAGAGCGCCCGGATGTTCCGACGAACGCCGGTGGCTCGCAGACGGTCGGCATGACAGTCATCGAGTCCCCTTCGATGGTAGGTTGCAACTATTTCCAGAACACTGCGTTCCTAATATGTTCAGTTTCAGTGACGTACATTTGTAAGGACACCCAGTGGCGATGACGGCGATGCAGCATTGGCTTGAAAGGCTCGGCTACGCCGCCGAGCCTGCCTCTCTGCATGTCCGCGGTGAGGCAATTCCCGATACGCACCCCTACGCACTTGAGATCAAGACGCTGCTGAGGCCGGATGGGGCGGTTCGCGCTCTGGCCGTGTTCGATGTCGAAGGTGTTCCAACGGTCGTTTTCGTCGGCGATGACAAAGCGCCCCTGACACGGCAAGCCCTTGACGAAGCCCGCAAACGTATCTGGAACCAGAACCTCGCAACCGTCGTGATCGAGGTGAAGGGGAAGCAAGCTCTCGCTTTGCCGGCCCGAAAAATCCGTCAGGCGGGTGAGCGCCTTTCGTTGGACGACGCCCGGCCCGACGGGCCCTTCTCTGCCCTGGACATCGTCTCGGCCAACCTATCCCGGCGCGTTCCGAACTGGTTCGACGTCAAGGCGCGCGTGGACCGCAAACTGCTCGTCAACCTGTCGGCTGCCGTTACCAAACTCACTAAGAACGGGTTCCAGGGAGTCGCTAGCGAGAGCACACGCCGACGGCTGGCCGAGTTGCTCATGGGGCAAGTGCTGTTCCTGTCCTACCTGGAACATCGGAAGATCGTCGGCCCGACCTACCGGGAGCGCCGCAACGTTGCTGAGCTTCACAGTCTTGTGGAGGCTGGGAATCGCGACGGTCTCCGCTTGCTGATCGACCACCTCCGGTCCGATTTCAACGGTGATTTCCTTGGGAACGACCGCCATGATCCCTGGGCGGTGCTGACCAGCGATGGCTTCAGCCTTCTCGACCAGTTTCTCCGCCGCACCGACATGCGGACGGGCCAGGGGGATTTCTGGAATTACGATTTCAGCTACATCCCCGTGGAGTTGCTCTCAGGCCTCTATGAGTCATTCCTGTCGCCCGAACAGCAGGCCAGGGACGGTGCCTTCTATACGCCCCGCAATCTTGCCACACTGGCTGTAGACCAAGCCTTCGCCGCATCACCAGACCCGCTGGCGGAAACCATTTTCGATGGAGCCTGCGGTTCGGGAATTCTGCTTACGACCGCCTATCGCCGCCTCATCGCCCTGTCGGAGGCCCGTAACGGCCGGCGGCTCAGCTTCGCGGAGCGCGGCGAGCTGCTCAAGCGTCACATCTACGGCAGCGACATCAACTTCATGGCGTGTCGGGTCACGGCGTTCAGTCTTTACCTGTCGCTGCTGGAAGGACTTGACCCAGCCGACATCATGGAGGCCCAGGAACGCGAAGGCGTGAAGCTTCCTTCATTGGAAAGGACGAACCTGAACCACGGGAGCGATTTTGCGGACTTTTTCCGGGAGACCCACGCCTTTGGAGGCAAGCGCTTTTCGCTGATCATCTCCAACCCGCCGTGGGCGGAACCGGAAGGCGCTGCGCGGACCTCGGCCGACGATTGGGCGGGCCGGGTCGGCGCGCCTTTCGCCCGCCGCCAGATCGCCGGTGCTTACGCGCTGCGTGCGCTCGATTTTCTGGCGGAGGGCGGCCGAGCCTGCTTTATCCTCCCGATCGGCCAGTTCCTCGGCCCATCGAGCGCCGCATTCGTCTCGCACCTTCTGAGCGCCTACCAGCCCTCGCGGCTGATCAATTTCGGAGACTTGCAAGGCTTGCTCTTCCCGACGGCCGAGAACACCTGCCATGTGTTCATTGGGCAGCGCCGGCCCAAGGACGCTCAGCGCCGCATCCCGTTCGGCGAGACGTTTGATTATTGCGTGCCCAAGGCGGACATGAGTTTGGCCCTCGGTCGCCTCACCATGCAATCCGCCGACCTGGAGTTGCCCCGGCTCGGTGGACGGGTTAGGGCTTGTTTCACTCCGCGGTGCTGGATCTCCTTTCGTAGTCGATCGGTGACAGATAGCCGAGAGCGGAGTGCCGTCGGCGGGGATTGTACCAGCCTTCGATGAAGGTGAAGACGGCGATGCGGGCCTCGGCATGGGAACGGAACCGCCGCCGGTCGAGCAGTTCGCATTCGAGCGTCGCGAAGAAGCTCTCGCACATAGCGTTGTCGTAGGCATCCCCGACCGAGCCCATGGACGGGCGAACGCC
>NZ_JBFUHT010000066.1:0-43425 GCF_056402275.1 Azospirillum sp. P4_B5 | reverse complement strand
AGCGCGGTCGTGCCGCCCACCGCGGCGTTGAACTGCGTGGCGCCGCTGCCGTTGACGGTCAGCGCCTGGGCGCCGTTCACGGTGCCGTTGAAGGTCACCGCACCGCTGCCGGCGTTGACCGTGGCGGCCCCCGCCAGCGTCACCGGGCCGGCGACGGTGAAGGCGCCGTTGCCGGTGGCGTAGGTGCCCATCAGGCTGGTTTCCCCGCCGTAGCTCTGGGCGCCCGCCGTGGTCACGTTGACGAGGCTGGTGTAGCCCGTGCCGGTGGTCAGGCTGGCGAGCGCGGTCGTGCCGCCCACCGCCGCGTTGAACACCATCGCCCCGGTCGAGATCGCCGTCAGGTCCTGGGCGCCGTTGACCGTCCCGTTGAAGGTGATCGTGCCGTAGCCCGCGTCCACCAGCGTCGTCCCGGCCAGCGTCGTTTCACCGTTGAAGGTGATCGGGCTGTTGAGCGAGCTGTAGGCGCCGTTGAGCGTCGTGGCGGCGCTGTGGGTCTGGGCGCCCGTGGTGGTGACGTCCAGGACGCTGACCGTGGCGCCCGCGTTGGTGGTCAGGCTGGCGAGCGCCGTCGTGCCGCCCACCGCCGCGTTGAACTGCGTCGTGCCCGTCCCGGCGATGGTCAGCGCCTGGGCGCCGTTCACCGCGCCGTTGAAGGTGGCCGTCCCGGCGTTCACCGTCGTCGCCCCGGCCAGCGTGGTTGCCGCGTTGGCGGTGACCGTACCGCCCGTGTAGGTGCCGTTCAGGGTGACCGCGTCGTTGTAGGTCTGGGCGCCCGTGGTGGTGACGCTGCGCAGGCTGCTTGTGCCGGTGGCGTCGGTGGTCAGGCTGGCCAGAGCCGTCGTGCCGCCCACCGTGCCGGTGAACTGCGTCGTGCTCTTGTTGTTGACCGCCAGGGCGTAGGCGCCGTCCACCGTGCCGGCGAACAGCACGCTCGACCCGCCGTTCACCGTCGTGTCGCCGCCCAGCGTCGCCGCACCGTTGGCGGCGAAGGCCCCGCTGCCGGTGGTGTAGATGCCGTTCAGGGTGACCGCGTCGTTGTAGGTCTGCGCCCCTGTCGTGGTGACGTTGCGAAGGCTGCTGGTGCCGCCGGCATCGGTGGTCAGGCTGGCCAGAGCCGTCGTGCCGCCCACCGTGCCGGTGAACTGCGTCGCGCCCTTGCTGTTGATGACCAGGGCTTGGGCGCCGTCGACCGTGCCACTGAACAGCACGCTCGACCCGCCGTTCACCGTCGTGTCGCCGCCCAGCGTCGCCGCACCGTTGGCGGCGAAGGCGCCGCTGCCGGTGGTGTAGGTGCCGTTCAGCGTGACCGCGTCGTTGTAGGTCTGGGCGCCCGTCGTCGTCACCGACTTCAGGCTGCTGGTGCCGGTGGCGTCGGTGGTCAGGCTGGACAGAGCCGTCGTGCCGCCCACCGTGCCGCTGAACTGCGTCGCGCCCTTGCTGTTGATGACCAGGGCCTGGGCGCCGTCCACCGTGCCGCTGAACAGCACGCTCGACCCGCCGTTCACCGTCGTGTCGCCGGCCAGCGTCGCCGCACCGTTGGCGGTGAAGGCCCCGCTGCCGGTGGCGTAGGTGCCGTCGAACGTCACCGCATCGTTGTAGGTCTGCGCGCCCGTGGTGGTGACGCTGCGCAGGCTGCTGGTGCCGGTGGCGTCGGTGGTCAGGCTGGCCAGAGCCGTCGTGCCGCCCACCGTGCCGGTGAACTGCGTCGTGCTCTTGTTGTTGACCGCCAGGGCGTAGGCACCGTCCACCGTGCCGCTGAACAGCACGCTCGCCCCGCCGTTGACCGTCGTGTCGCCGGCCAGCGTCACCGCACCGCTGGCGGTGAAGGCGCCGTTGGTGGTGGTGTAGGTGCCGTTGAGGGTCGTGGCGGCGCCGTGGGTCTGGGCGCCCGTGGTGGAGACGTCCAGGACGCTGACCGTGGCGCCCGCGTTGGTGGTCAGGCTGGCGAGCGCCGTCGTGCCGCCCACCGCCGCGTTGAACTGCGTCGTGCCCGTCCCGGCGATGGTCAGCGCCTGGGCGCCGTTCACCGTGCCGTTGAAGGTGGCCGTCCCGGCGTTCACCGTCGTCGCCCCGGCCAGCGTGGTCGCCGCGTTGACGGTGACCACGCTGCCCGTGTAGGTGCCGTCCAGCGTCACCGCATCGTTGTAGGTCTGGGCGCCCGTCGTCGTCACCGACTTCAGGCTGCTGGTGCCGGTGGCGTCGGTGGTCAGGCTGGCCAGAGCCGTCGTGCCGCCCACCGTGCCGGTGAACTGCGTCGTGCTCTTGTTGTTGACCGCCAGGGCATAGGCGCCGTCCACCGTGCTGGCGAACAGCACGCTCGACCCGCCGTTCACCGTCGTGTCGCCGCCCAGCGTCGCCGCACCGTTGGCGGCGAAGGCGCCGCTGCCGGTGGTGTAGGTGCCGTTCAGCGTGACCGCGTCGTTGTAGGTCTGGGCGCCCGTGGTCGAAACCGACTTCAGGCTGCTGGTGCCGGTGGCGTCGGTGGTCAGGCTGGCCAGAGCCGTCGTGCCGCCCACCGTGCCGGTGAACTGCGTCGCGGCCTTGCTGTTGACGGCCAGGGCGTAGGCACCGTCCACCGTGCCGGCGAACAGCACGCTCGACCCGCCGTTCACCGTCGTGCCGCCGGCCAGCGTCGCCGCACCGTTGGCGGTGAAGGCGCCGCTGCCGGTGGTGTAGGTGCCGTCCAACGTCACAGCGTCGTTGTAGGTCTGGGCGCCATTGGTTGTCACCGACTTCAGGCTGCTGGAACCGCCGGCGTCGGTGGTCAGGCTCATCAGCGCCGTCGTGCCGCCCACGGCGCCGTTGAACTGCGCCATGCCCTTGTTGTTGACCGCCAGGGTGTAGGCGCCGTCCACCGTGCTCATGAACAGAACGCTCGACGTGCCGTCCACCGTCGTGTTGCCGCCCAGCGTCACCGCGCCGATAGCCGAGAAGACCGCGCCGGTGGTGTAGGTGCCATCCAGCGTCACCGTGCCGCTGTAGGTCTGGCCGCCCGTGGTCGAAACCGACTTCACGCTGGCCGTCCCGCCGGCATCGATGGTCAGGCTCGTCAACGCCGTCGTGCCGCCCACCGTACCGGTGAACTGGGTCGCGCCGCTGCTGGTGATCACGAGAGAGTTGGCCCCGTTCACCGTGCCGCTGAACAGAACGTTTCCGCTGCCCGAGTTCACCGTGGTGCCGCCCGCCAGCGTCGTCGCGCCGGTCACCGTGAAGGCGCCGTTTCCGGTGGCGTAGGCGCCCTGGAGGCTGGTCGCGCCGGTGTAGGTCTGCGCGCCCGCCGTCGTCACGGCGCGCAGGCCGATGGTCCCGGCGGTGACCGTCAGATAGGCCAGGTTGCTGGCCGCCCCGCCGAGCGTCATCGCGCCCTGCCCGGCGAGCAGGGTCGCCCCGTATCCGCCGCCGTTGAGCGTGCCGCTCACCGACAGGTCGCCGCCGGTCGCGGTCACCGTGCGGTTGGCGCCCGACAGGGTCAGGTTCCCGGTGACGGTCACCGACTTGCCGGACAGCGCGCCGCCCAGCGTGGTGTTGCCGGTGTAGGTCTGCGTGCCCGTGGTGGTGACGTTGCCCAGGGCGATGCTGGTGCCCTGCACCGTCACGCTGGCCCGGGTGGCGTCCGAACCGACGCTGTACACCGCCCTGGTCAAGGACACCGCACCCCCCGTGGAGATCAGGGAGACGTTGCCGCTGTTCCCGGCGTTGATTCCGGTGGTGGCGTTGCTGTCGGTGATGGCGCCGCTGGCGGTGACGGCGATGTCGCCGTCCGTGGTGGCGAGATTGCCCAGGTTGAAGCTGGTGCCGGCCAGATAAATTCCGCCCGTCCCGGTCACCATCGCCGAGATGTTGGCGATGCTGCTGGTGAAGGCGGCGGTGCTGGTCCCGATCCCGGTGTTCGACGTCAGGTTCAGCGCGCCGCCGGTCAGGCTGGTGCCGTTGCCGGTCAGCAGGCTGCCGCCCGCCGCCGACAGGTTGATGACACCGCTCACCCCGGCGTTGACCGTACCGACCGTCAGGTCGCCCGCCGTCGCGGTCAGGCTGACCGTGCCGACGCCGGTCACGGAGGTCGCCGTCATGCCGGCGCTGCTGGTGGCGGTGACGGTGCCGTTGGCGCCGAGGGTCGCCGCCGTCAGCGTGCCGGTGTTGTTGACGGTCAGATTCTTGCCGGAGCCGGTCAGGCTGGCGTCGATGGTGCCGACCGTGGTGTTGAGGGTGGTGTTGCCGCCGTTGGAACCGCTGGCGAAGGTCAGCGAACCCGCGGTGATCGACAGCGAGCGCGGCGAGGCGCCCGCGGCCACCACGTCAGTGGCGCCCTTCAGGGTCAGCGCGCCCGTGCCGAGGTTGATCGCCGCGGTCGGCAGGGTCAGCACCCCGCCGGACTGCAGCAGCAGGTTGCCGCTGGTCATCGACAGGCCGGCGCTGGCGTCCAGGTTGCCGGCGGTGCGGATGTAGGCGGACCCGCCCGTCCCCAGGGTGACGAGGTTGTTGCCCAGCGTCAGGGCGGCGCTGTTGACGTTGTCGACCGAGATGACCGGCGTGGTGCCGGTGGCGGTCAGGCCGGTCAGGCTGGCCATGTTCATCTTCAGCGGCGTGCCGGCGCCGGTGGCGGCGTCGGTGACGGTGCCGATGTCGCCGCCGGTGGCGGTCAGGCTGGCCGAATGGCCGGTCACATGGGTGCCGTTGCCGCTGCCCAGGATGGAGCCGGCGGCGGTCAGCGTGACCGCTCCGTTGGTGGTGTTGGCCGACACCGACTGAACCGTCATCGTGCCGGCGGACGCGATGGTGACCGAGCCGCCGGAGGCGGTGGCCGAGGTGACGGTGACGCCGCTGGTGGTGGCGTCGGTCACATAGACGCTGCCGGTGGCGCTCGCCAGGGTCAGGCCGCCGGTGGTGGTCTGGACCGAACGGCTGGAGGTGCCGACGCCCTTGCCGCCGGTCAGCGACACGGTGCCGCCGACGATCCGCGTCTCGGCAAGACCGTCGTCATACACCCCGCCCCCGGTGGAGCTGAGGGTGACCGCCCCGGTGCCGGCGTTGATGCTGCCGGCGATGATGTCGGCGTCCACGGCGGTGGAGGAGATCGTGATCGCCCCGCCGCCGGTGCTGGCGTTGACCACCTGGAGGCGGTCGCCCGCCTGCACGTCGATCTTGCCACCGGTCGTCGCGGCGTAGGCGAGCGAGGAGGCGCCGGTCGTGCTCAGATAGATGTCGCCTGCCCCACCGTTCACCTGCAGTTGGGCGCCGCCCACGCCGACGCGGGCGGAGGAGGTGCCGATGCCGCCGGCCCCGTTCAGCGCGACGGTCTTGGCGGTGACCGCGGAACCGCCGTTGGCGGCCAGGATCTTGCCGCCGCCGCCGGTAGCGCTCAGCGTGACCGAGCCGTTGTTGGCGCCCGCCGTCACCGTCCCGGCGGTGATGGACCCGCCGGTCGAGGTCACGGTGATGCTGTTGCCGGCGGCGTCGGTGGCGATGGCGACGTTGGTCAGCGTGATGTTGCCGCTGCCCGACACCACCACCGGGCCGTTCTGGACGGCGGCGCTCAGCCCGCCCGTCAGAGACCCGGCGATGTCGAGATAGACGCCGCCCGCACCCGTGACGTTGGTGGTCAGCGCCCCGGTGCTGGACGTCGTGACCTTGAACGCCGCGTCCGCCGTTCCGATGCCGGCCCCCGCCGTCAGCGTGGCGCTGCCGGTGCCGAGGCTCAGGCTGGTGCCGCCGTTGAGGATCCGGCCGGCCGTCGCCGTCAGGGTCAGCGCCTTGCTGCTGTCGTAGGACAGGTTGGAGACGGTCAGGTCGCCGGCCGCCGCGATCACCGTCAGGGCGCCGCCCGTGGTGATGGAGCTGAGGTTCAGCCCCGCCGCGTTCTTCACGAACAGGCCGCCGGAGCCGCTGCTGGCGGTCAGGCTGGACACGTTCATGCCCAGCGCCGTGGCGCTGCTGCCGATGGCGCTGCTGTTGTTCTGCTCGTTGGTCTTCTTCTGCGCGTCGAGCTTCAGGGAGCCCGCGGTGATGGTCGATGAGTTGTTCACCGCCGTGATGTTGCCGGCGGTCGAGCTGTTGCCCGTGGCCGTCAGGCTGACCGTGCTCGACGCCCCAGTGTCCACCGTACCGATGGCGATCGCCCCCGGCGCCTTGAAGGTGAAGTCCAGGCCGGTGCTGTCGGTCAGCGTGGTGAAGGTGGTGACGCCGCCGCTGTCCGTGACGTTCCAGCTCAGGTTGGTGGCCGTCAGGCTCATCGTGCCGGACGTGGTGGTGCCGGTGGACGGCGTGCGGTCGATGGTCAGCTTGGCGAGGTCGAGCGTGTCGGCGATCGTGAAGGTGCCGGGCGTCTTGATCGTCAGGTCGGTCGTCGCGACGTTGAGCGTGGCTCCCGTGTCGGCGATGCTTCCCTTGATCGCGGACAGCTCGACGCTGCCGCCGGTGACCAGATTGCCGTTGCTGCCGAGGATCTTGCCGTTATGGCTGGTCAGCGACACCGCACCGGTCGTGGTGATGGTCCCGGCGGTCAGGGTGGAGGTGCTGGTGGAGCCGGTGGACAGCGTGATGGCGCCGCCGCCGGTGCTGACCACCGACTGGGCGATCAGGTTCTTGCTTTCCGACACTGCGATGCTGCCGGCGGCGCTGGCGGTCAGCGTCGTGGTGTCGCCGGAACCGGCCGACGTCGAGATGGCGGTGACGTTGCCGATGGACCCGCTTGCCGTCAGGTTCACCAGATTGCTGCCGCTGATCGAGCCGCTGAGGATCGAGCCGCCCTGGTTGTTGATGACCGCGTTGGCGCCGTTCATGGCGATCGTGCCAAGCGCGATGTCGCCGATGGAGTTGTTCAAGGTCAACGCGCCGGCCAGATTCATGGCGTCGATGACCGTCGAACCGTGCAGGTTGATCACGGCGCCATTGTTGGCGTTCACCGTGAGGTTGCCGGTGGTGATGCCGATGTATTGGCCACCGGTCTCGCCGACCGCACCGGAGGAGGCGGTCAAGGTCGCGACGCCGGCGTTGATCTTGAGGCTCGGGCTGCCGGTCCCGATGATGCCGGGGGACGCGATCAGGGCGATCGTGCCCGTCTTGCCGACGTTCAGGCCGCCGACGACCATCTTGCGGTGGCTGTCGAAGGTGAAGCGCACGCCGCTGGCGTCGGTCAGCGAGGTCAGCACCGTCTGGGTGCTGCTTTCGGCGCCGCTCAGCGCGATGGCCGCATCCGCCGTGTTGACCGAAGTCAGGCTGTAGGTGCGGTCGTTGATGCTCGACGAGGTGCTCTTGATCTTCAGCGTGCCGATGCGGGTGTCGGATTCGACGTAGAGATCGCCCTTCACGTTGAAGGTCGCGGACGACGCCGACAGGTGGATCTTGTTGCTGGAAGAGCCGATGGCGCCGCCGCTGCTCAGGGTCGCGGTGCCCGCGGTGATGCGGTTGGCCGGGTTGCCTGCGTTCGCCGAGGCGGCGCCCGTGATGCCGCCGGCGCTGGTCAGATCAACCGTGCCCCAGTTCTGCACGTTGAGCGTGCCGATGGACAGCGCGTGCTGGGTGTCCAGCTTGAAGACGAGACCGGTGGTGTCGGTCAGGTCGCTCAGCGTGGTGGTGGTGCCGTCGTCCGTCATGGTGAAGACGAGCTGCGGCGCGGTGATCTGATAGGTGCCGGCGCCGGTCGTCCGCTTGCTGGTCAGCGACAGCGCGGTCAGGTCCCGGCCGTTGTCCACGAAGGCGTCGGTCGCCGTGGCCAGCGCAAGCGTGTCGGCCATCGTCCCGATGTGGTTGGACGACGCCCCCGCCTGACCGATGGTTCCGGTCGAGGTGAGCGTGACCGTGCCGGCGGTCACCATCGCGTTGCCGTTGCTGAGGATGTCCTTGCCGGTGCCGGTGGTCTCGATCGACACCTTGCGGGACAGACCGCCGTTGATCGTCCCGAGGGCGACGCTGTTGTCGCTCTTGAAGCTGAAGTCGAGGCCGCTGTTGTCGACGACGTTGGCGAGCGTGTACTGGCTGCCGGTGTTGGTGTCGGTCAGCGCGAAGGTCAGCCCCTGCGACCGGATGTCGTAGAAATTCTGCGTGCCGGCGGAGCCGTGCTTGACGTCCAGGGTGAGGGCGTAGAGGTCGGCGCTGTTGGTCAGATAGACGTTGCGCCCGGCCGTGACGGTCAGCCGCTGCGTCTCGGTCAGCAGCGACGTGCCGGACGCGCCGATGGACCCGCCTTCGACCGTCAGCGTCACGCTGTCCGCGCGCAGCGTCGTGGTTCCGGTCTGGAGGAGCGACCCGCTGTTGGTCACCGCGATTTCTGCCGAGGAGGCCGACACGTCCTTCAGCGTCAGGGTGCCCGAATTGCTGAGGTCCAGCGAACCGGTCAGCTTGGCCGACAGCGTGCCGACCTTGGTGTTGAGCTTCTGAGTGCTGCCGGCGGAGGCCGCCGTCAGCATCAGGCTGCTGGCGGTGATCAGGGAACTGCCGTTCGTCGCGTTGATGGAGTTGCCACTGGTGGCCGTCAGATCGACCGTACCGGTGGAGCCGACGTCGATCTTGGAGACCCGCAGAGACTTGTCGTTGCTGATCGCCAGCTTCAGCCCGTTCTGGGTGACGTCCGTCACCGTCAGGCCGGTCGTCGACGAGTCGCTGAAGGTGGCGGTCAGGCCGGTCGACGTGATGGAGTAGGTGTTGGTGCTGCCGGAGCCGGACTTCTGGTGCCGGGTGTCCAGCGTCAGGTCGGTCAGCGTGTCGTTGTTGCCGACCGAAACGTTGCCGCCCGAGGTGATGGCCAGCTTCGTCGTGCTGGTCAGGACGGAGCTGACGCCGCCGACGTTGCTGTTGGTGCCGGTGGCGGTCAGCGAAACCTGACCCGCGGTGATTCTCCCGGACCCGTTCCCGTTGACCGAAATGCCGCCGCTCGCTCCCGTGGCCGCCCCGGTGGAGATCAGCGCCACCGACCCGGTCGTGCTGGTGCCGGCGTCCATCGTGCCCGCGACGATGCCGCGGTCCACGCTGTAGCGCAGGTTCATGCTGCCGTTGCTCGGCGTGGACAGGTTCAGAGTGTGGACGTTGCCGGTCCCATCCACCGTGAAGCTGCGGTTGGAGCCGAGGGCGTTGAACTGGTAGGTCCCCGTCCCGGTGGACGACTTGTGCGTGATCGTGACGTCGAGCGCGGTCAGCGCGGTGTTGCTGTTGTTGAGGTAGATATCACCGTTGCTCAGCACGGTCAGCGACGAGGCGGAAGTTTTCACCGCCCGCGTGCTGGTCCCGATCGAGCCGCCGTTGGTGCCGGTGCCGTTGGCCGACAGGGTCACCGTGGACGCCAGGATGCTCCCGCCTCCGCTCATGGTGATCGTCGAATTCTCGCCGCCGCCCGCGGTGGTCAGGCTGACCGCCCCGCCGCTGGCAGCGATTTCGACAATCTCGATGCTCTTCTTGCCGGTGAAGCTGAAGTTGCTGTTGCTTGCACCGGTGATGTCGATCGTCGTCTTGGTGCTGCTGTCGGACAGCGAGTAGATCTGGGAACCGGTGCTGCCGATGGAGAAGATGCTCTTGGTCGCGTTGGTCGTGGTGGCGTTCGTGCTGGTGATCGCCAAGCTGTTGAAGGCGCGCCCGTTGTTGTCGACGTAGATGTCCCGCCCGGCGGTCACCGACAGATCGCCGGTATCGAGGCTGATGGCTCCGTAGAGGGTCGAATCACCGATGGAGGAGGTGGTCCCCGCCTCCAGCGACACCTTGCCCGCGGTGATCTTGCTGCCGTTGCCGGTGTTGGTGACGCCGCTGGACGAAACGATGGCGACGCTGCCGCCCGTTCCGACGTTGATCGTGCCGACCTTGACCGTGCGCGACGAATTGAAGGCGAAGTTCAGCGCCGTGCTGCTGGTGACGGTCTGAATCGTGGACTGCGACGAGCCGTCCGACAGGGTGAAGACCTGCCCGTTGACCGTGGTGATCCCGATGGTGCCGCCGGAGTAGGAGCCGCGCGTCAGGGTAAGGTCGGTCAGCGCCATCGTGTTGGTGATGCCGACGGACCCGCCCGTCGTGATCGACAGGTTCGCCGTCGTCAGATTCAACGCGTCGGTGCCGCCGACGCTTCCACCGGCGGTCAGGATCACCTTACCGGCGGCGATGGCGGTCGTGCTGTTCGAATCGTCCTGGATGCTGCCGCTGGTGTTCGACAGGGTGACCGTGCCGGTGCCGCTGTTGGCGTTGACCGTCGCGATGGTCATGGTGCCGTTCGACTTCCCGACGGTGATGTCGCCCCCCGCCGTCAGGCTGCTCAGCGCGGTCGCGCCGGTGCCGAAGGAGAGCCACATCGAACCGCCGGCGGTCGCCGTGACCGTTCCGGCGTTGGCGCTCAGCGCATTGGCGGCGGAGCCGATGTCCTTCCCGGCGGTCAGCGTCAGGGTACCGGAGCCGCTGCGCAGGGTGGCGTTGTTCGGGTTCAGGATCGACCCGTTGGTCGCCGTCACCGTGATGTCGCCGCTGCCGTTGGAGGTGAAGCTGGAGCCGAAGGCGATGTCGCCCCACGTCGCCGTCACCACGATGGGGTTGGAGCCGGCGCTGAAGAAGCTGCTGCCCAGCGTGACGAGGTTCTTGTAGTTGTCGAAGCCCGTCGAGGTCGGCAGGGTGATGTAGATGCCGCCGTCCGACGCCTTGGCGTCCAGGAGCGGGGTGACGATGTCGAGATATTCGGTGCCCGTGCCGCTGCCGATGGCCTTGCTGGCGGTCAGGCTGACCGACCCGGCCAGCACCACCGTGTTCTTCGATCCGTCGTCCAGGATCGAACCGTTCGTCGTCTCGAATCGGGCGACGCTGTACTTCGTGCCGGGCGAGACGCCGCTGGAGGGGATGACGCCCGTCTCGCCGGTCAGATCGACCCGGCCCAGCCGGATGTCGCGGTCGCCCTTGAAGGAGAAGATCAGGCTGGTGGTGTCCACCAGCGTGCTCAGCAGATAGCCGTTGGTGGCGTCGTCGGTCATGCCGAAGACGAAGTTCGGCGCGGTGATCGAGTAGCCGTTCACCACCGTCGTGTCCACGTGCGTGCTGGTGATGGCCAGCTCCGCAATGTCGGACAGGTTGGTGAAATGCAGGTTGCCGCCGGTGGTCAGCGTCAGCTTCGTGGCGTTGAGCGCCAGCGGAGCGGAGACGTCGCCCAGGCTGCCCGTCGCGGCGCTCAGCGTCACGGTCTCGGCGTCGATCCGCGTGTTCAGGCTGCCGTCGTCGCGGATGCTGCCGGCGGTGGAGGTCAGGGTGACCGTGCCGCCCGTCCCCACCGTGGCCAGATCGCCGACGATCAGGTCGATGTCGCTGTTGAAGCTGAGAGTGGACAGCTTCGGGCTGCCGACCGCTTCCAGGATGGTCGCGGTGCCGTTGTCGCCGACCGAGAAGTTGAAGTATTCGGAGGTGAGCTGCAGCGCGTTGGCGGCCCCGCCGACATGGCGGTTGGTGATCGACAGGCCGGTCAGGATCACGCCGCTGTTGTCGAGATACAGGTCGCCGACGTTGGTCAGCGTCAGCGAACCCGTCGAGGTGCGCAGATGGGTGGCGGAGCTGCCGATGGCGCCGTCCGTCTTCAGGGTGATGGCGTTGGCGGACAGCCGGTTGTTGGCGTCCTTGCCCAGGATGGCGCCGCCGGTCGCCGTCACCGAGATCGCGCCGGTGTTCGCCGCCTTGATCGTCCCCAGCGTGGCGGCGCCGCCGCTGACGGTGAGCGAGATCGACGAGCCGGCGGAAGTGATGTTGTCCACAGTCACGGCACCGGTCTGCATGACCGTGACGTTGCCCGCATTGTTGGTGACCGTCAGCCGCTTCGCCGCGGTGTTGACCGTCACGCTGGAGCTGTCGCCCCCGGCGGCGAGGGTGACGTTGTCGCCGGTGATCGTGCCGGACAGGCCGGAGATGCTGCCGTTGGCGGTCGTCAGGGTGACGTTGCCGTTGGCCCCGGCATTGACCGTGGTCGCGGTGATGTCGGACACCGTGCCGTTCGCCGTGACGGCGATGCTGCTGGTCCCGTTGGCGCTGGTGATCGTCCCGATGGTGGTGGTGCCGCCGGTGGTGATCGCGACGTCGCCGTTGGTCGAGACGATGGAGCCCAGCACCGTCGAGCCCGACGTCGTCAGGTAGACGCCGCCCGCGCCGGAGGTGGCGTCGATGTTGTAGGAGCCGGCGGTCAGGGCCGTGCCGCTGGTGCCGACGCTGCCGGCGGCGTTCAGGACCAGGCTGTAGGCGCTGATGGTGGTCGAGGCGTCGGCGTCGTTCAGGATGCTGCCGCCGCTGCTCAAGTTCAGCGCGCCGCCGCTGGTCACCGCGCCGACCGTCAGGTTGCCGGTGGCGGAGATGGTGGTGGCGCCGCCGCTGGTCAGGTTGGCCAGGGCCAGCGCACCGGTGTTCGACACGGAGACGCCGCCGCTGCCGGCCGTGGTGGTCAGGCTGGCGCCGGCGGTGTTCAGCGCCTGCGACGACGTGCCGATGGCGCCGTTGCTGCCCGAGGAGCCGCGGGCCGTCAGCGTCAGCGCGCCGCCGGTCAGCAGGCCCGCGCTGGTGCCGGTGATGTTGCCGGCGGTGCTGGTCAGCGCGACGGACCCCGCTCCGGCGTTGACCGTGCCGACCTGGATGTTGCGATCACCGCGGAAGGCGAAGCTGTTCAGGCCGCCGACCTGGCTGATCGTGTCGAGCGCGGTGCTGCCGGACGAATCGGTGACGGTGAAGATCAGGCCCGTGGAGGCCAGGAAGAACTGGCTGTCGACTCCGACCGTCCGGTGCGTGCTGGTGACGGAGAGGTCGGTCAGCGTCTGGTCGTTGGTGACGAACAGGTTGCCGCCGGTGACCAGGGAGAGCTGGGTGGTGCTGGTCGACACCGCAGCACCGCTGGCGCCGATGGCGCTGCCGGCGGTCAGGGTGACCGGGCCGCCGACGATCCGGCCGGCGTCCAACGCGGTCAGCGATCCGCTCTGGGCGTTGACGGAAACCGCCCCGGCGCTTCCCGAGACTGGCGTGGTGTCGATCAGGTTGGCGAGCTGGACATTGTTGGTGGCCGTCAGCCGAACCGCGCCGCCGCGGGTCGTCAGCTTGCCGATGTTGGTCAGGCTGCTGGCCATGCCGTTGGCTTCCAGCACGATATCGCCGCCGTTGGTGCGGATCTCGTAGCTGGCGTCGGTGAAGGCGATGCCGTTGCTGGTCAGCGACCGCAGGGTGAAGCTGTGGCCGGACGTGGTCTGGAGATCCAGGCTGGTCTCCACCGTGATGAGGCCCGACGCCTCCAGCACGATGTTCGCGGTGCCGGCGATGCCTTCCAGCACCTGCTTCGACACCGTGTTGACGGAATCGCCGCTGCCCAGATTGGGATCGTTGACGCCGATCGTGCCGTCGCCGGCGGCGCCGTCCTGGCTGCCTCCGGCGGAGCTGACGATGCGCAGGCTTTCCGGGTCGAGCAGGAAGGTGCCGGCCGCGCCCTTGGGCGCGGTCAGGTCGACGCTGCCGGTCAGAGTGATGTCCTTGTGGCTGGACACCTCGGCGAAGCCGCCGTCACCGCCCTCGGCACCGCCGCGGGCGGAAATTTTACCAGCGTGCTTTGTGCTTTTCTGCGACAGCACCGTCACGCTGCCGCCCTTGCCGGACTTGACGGCGTCGGCGGACAGGGTGGCCCCGGCCTCCACCGTCACCTTGTCCGACCAGGTGCCGGAGCGGCCCGTCTTGCTGCCGATGGCGACCTCGCCGCCGCCCTTGCTGCCGGAGGCGTCGACGCGGGCGTTCTTCTTCACGGCGATCTCGGCGCCGGTGGCGACGACGGTGCCGCCGGTCTGCCCCTCCCCGCGCCCGCTGGCGTCGACGGTGCCGCCGATGACGACCTTGCCGTTGTCACCTCCGGACAGGACGATCTTGCCGTTGGCGCTGCCGACCGAGGTGGCCTTGATGACGCCGTCGGTGTTGATGACGTTGTCGATCACGCCCTTCACGGCGCGCGCCGACAGGGTGACGCTGCCGCCCTCCGCGGCGATCTCGCCGGAATTGACGACCAGCGCCGCAACCGGCTTGCCGTCCGCGTCCTTCGCCACCGTCTTCACGGCGGAGCTGGCGTCGAAGCTGATCAGCCCGTCGCCGTGGAAGTCGAGCGTGAAGGTCTCGGCACCGCCCAGCGCCACCTTGCCCAGCTTCGCTCGGATGACGCCGGAGTTGCGGACGTGCGGGGCCACCAGGGCGGCCAGGCCGCTGTCCTTGACGGTGATGTCGCCCTCGTTCACCACCATGGCGTTCGGCTTGGTGGAGGCCTGGTCGAACTGGTACTTGCCCGCCATGAAGTTGGCGTCGGAGATGTTGGCGGTGGTCGCCACCAGCCCGCCGACGTCCACCTTCGCCCCGGCGCCGATCACCACGCCGTTGGGGTTGACCAGCATGACCGTGCCGTTGGCCGACAGGCTGCCCATGATCTTGGACGGGTCGGCGCCGGTGACCCGGTTCAGCGTGACGCTGGAGGCCGAGGGCTGCTGGAAGTTGACCCTCTCACCGGCGTCGATGCTGAAGGACTTCCAGTTGATGATGGCCTTGTCGGTGGACTGCAGGATCTCCATCGACTTGGGGGTCGCCGACTGGATGGTGGCGGCACCCGCGGTGACGGTGCCTTCCAGCGGATTGGCGTAGGCGGCGCCGGCGAACAGGGTGGACAGCGCCACGCCGATCACGCTGCGCAGCGCCAGCCGCGCGAAGTCGATGCCCCCCTTGGCCTTCGCCGCGCGGCGCTGGCGCCGGGTGCCGCCGCCGCGCTGGGGCGCCTCCGTCGCGGACGACAGCAGCAGCCGCTGGCGCAGCGTCTGCCGGTGGCGGCGCGCGCCGGGAATCTCGGTGATGCCGGGAGTGGTGGTGAGGTTGCTCTTGCCCATGTCCTGTATCCCCCGGCCCTATCAGTATTGCGCTGTGATGTTGAAGAAGACCCGCATGTCCTTGTCGCCCTCGGTCGCGACGCGGCGGGTCAGCGGCTTGTCGATCTCAAGCGTCGCGAAAAGCCGCTCCACGAGGCCGGCGCGCACGCCGCCACCCACGGAGACCAGCGAATTCCGGCTGTTCTGCTCCAGGCTGGAGCGGTTCCACACCTCGCCGCCATCGACGAAGCCGTAGATCTGGACGCCCTGCGCGAAGGCGTTCTCCGGCAGCACCGGCGTGTAGCGCAGTTCCAGCGACCCGGCCCAGCCGCTGTCGCCGGAGATCTCGCCCTCGTCGAAGGCGCGGCCGTAGCTCGGGCCGCCCAGCGCGATCTGCTCGCTGGCCAGCAGCGGCGTGCCGGCGGCCTGCATCGTGGCCGTCGCCAGGATGCTGAAGTTGGCCGGCAGCTGCTGCACGCGGGTGATGTCGGCGGTGAGCTTGGTGAAGTCGCTGCGCCCGCGCTCGCGCGAGGCGTAGGCGGAGCCGAGCTTCGTCGCGTCAAGGATGTCCAGCCCCTGGTGGACGAGGCCGCGCACCGCGGTGATGCCGTCCCAATTATCGGTCCGGTCGTAGCTGAAACCGCCGCGCAGGATGCGCAGGCGGTCGCGGTTGAAGCGGTCGCCGGAAATGTCGGTGTTCACGTCGCGGTACTCGAACTCGCCGACGGCGCGGAGGTTTTCCAGGCGCGAGCGGATCACCGGGTAGCTGAGCGTCCCCACGCCCGCCGCCACCCAGCTTTCCACGTCCAGCGGGTCCAGCGTCAGGCCGGGGCGCGATTTGGAATAGGAGCCGGTGGCGGAGAAGGTCAGCCCGTCGCCGGTCACCAGCGCCTGGTAGCCGGCGCCGACCGACCAGGCCCGCGACGCCGGAGAGGACACGCGCCCGCTGAGGTTCACCGTGTCGGCGTTCGGCCCGAAGGAGTTCAACGCCGCCGTCGCGGTGGTCTGGGCGGTCCCGAGATAGGGCGTGTTGCGGTTGCTGAACGACACCAGGGCGTCCATCGCCTTGCGGTCCGTCTTCACCACCACCACCGAGGCGCCGAGCGTGTCCGGCGCCGGCTCCAGGCTGGCGCGCACGCTCAGGCCGGCGAGGTCGTTCGCCAGGAGAAGGCGGCGCTCGACCTCGGCGACGTTGATCGGCTTGACGCCGCGCAGCGGCTCCACCAGCCGCTTCACCGCGGCCAGGGCCGGGCCGATGTCGTCGGGATAGGTGATGTCGGACACGAAGCCCTCGACCACCTGGAGGCGGAAGGTGCCGTCCTCGATCGTCTGGGCCGGAACGATGACCCGGCTGGTGATGAAGCCGTCGTTGCGGTAGCGGAACTCAATGTCGTTGGCGATCTTGAACAGGTCCGCCACCGACACCTCGCGGCCCAGCATATCCTGGTAAGCGGCCCTGAGGCTGTCCTGGCTGTAGGCGGTGGCGCCTTCGATGGTGACGTCCCGCAACGTCAGGCGGTAATTCTCGGCCCCCGCCGGCGCCTCCGCCGCGGGCGCCTTGGGCACGGTCACCGCCCCGCCCGGCACGGAGGGCAGCGGCATCACCGGGCGTGGCGCCTCCGGACGCGGTTCCGCGCCCGAGGGGAGCTGCGCCGGCAGCTGCTGCGCGAGCGCGGGAGCAGCCACACCCGCGAGAATAGCGCTTGCCACGAAGCAAGCCCACCATGACGCTTTTCTCTTATCCACATCTTTACTAAGGACGGAGATGGACGAGGCGGCTTTGGTGGACGAGTTCATAGGACCGATACCTTCGCGCGATGGTCGTTGCTAACCTTTGATTAACGAAGATCCCGTCGGATCTCCATCTGAGGTAGCTATTTCTATCATACGATTTTGGAGATGGTGTTAGTCCTAGTTTGTCGGAATTTGTAACATTCATATCTCCGTCATGAGCGGTGCCGGAGCGGCGCGCATACCGGGACACCGCGCCGACCGAGGGCGTTGCGCACGCTCCCTTCACGGGAATGCGCGCAATCCCAGACGGCTCATGGCCGACACGGTTATCGATTTTGGATGGTTCGCTGGGGAGGCCGCTGCATGGCGCTTGGCCATTATACATCTTAGATTGTGGCGAGCGGAGGAACACGCCACACGCAGTTCAATCTGGCTGCTGGGCCCACGGTGGTGGCGTGCGTTGTTCCTCACACGTTTCCAAGTCTGTTCCGTGCTCTATGCACAAGAAAAAGGCGTTTGGACACAAGCGGTCTGGACAATGACCTCCATGGACATGTCGGGCGCGCGGTTGGATGGTGCGGTGCATTTGTTTGCCGCCGGCAGCCTGAAGGCCGCGCTGAGCGAACTGGCGCAGGCGTTCGAAGCGCGGGTGGGCATCCGGGTCGCCACCGTCTTCGCCCCTTCCGGTCTGCTGAAGGCGCGGCTGTTGCAGAGCGGGGAAAGCGGCCTGTTCGCCTCCGCCAACATGGCGCATCCCCGTGCGCTGGCCGACGCCGGACGAGCGACGACCGTTCACCCCTTCGCGCGCAACCAACTCTGCGCCATTGCCCAGCCGGAGGTGGAGGTCTCGGAGGACACGCTGCTCAACCGCCTGCTCGACCCGGGCATCCGGTTGGGCACCTCGACGCCGCAAGCAGATCCCGCCGGCGATTATGTCTGGGACGTCTTCCGCAAGGCCGAGGCCCTGCGCCCCGGCAGCTTCGCGGCGCTGGAAGCTCCAGCGTTGAGGATCGTCGCCCTGCCTGCGGCGATGGCGGTGGGCGCAGACTATGGGCTGGCCGTGCTGAACGGCACGGACCGCGCGCGGGCGGAAGCGTTCGCCCAAAGCATTCTATCCCCGGCCGGCCAAGCGATTCTGCAGGGCTACGGCTTTGCCGGCCCGTGATGCGAAAGCCGTTTGAATCCGCCGCTCTTCATACGTCAGCGATGTCTTCTGTGAAGTCATCTTTTAAAAATTGAAACCGATACTTTCAAAGATGGCTGACTTCTGCGGCTTGGTGAGCAGAAATATGCGCTGCGTGGCAGGAAGTGGCTTTGTTTGGTAAATTTTTTCTTTCCATATCGTGTGGGCCGAGGCTGACAACGGCCCGGCCACGTTCACGGTGCCCCCCCCTGCCCCATTCTCCGTCGTACTCCCGGTGAAAGAGCGCTTCATACCCGATTGCAGCAATTTTCCGCTGGTGCGGCGCCCTGAAATCGCCTAAAAGCGGCTTCCCGCTGCAAAGCGGCGACAGGAGTGTAGCTCAATTGGTAGAGCACCGGTCTCCAAAACCGGGGGTTGGGGGTTCGAGCCCCTCCACTCCTGCCATCCGGCAGAAGCTTTGGACGGCCCCGCACGCAGCGGCACCCATCTTCTGAATTATAGAAACCTGGAAACATTAACGGAACGGCGATCAAGCATTCGATCCCGTTGGTTAATCCACCTTTATCCTTGAAGCCTTGAGCGGCCCGGTGCCGCACGGCGTTACTATCCCCACACCGATCCTTCGCTGCGTATCCATAGAATCGACGCACCTGCCTGCGCGTGCATAGCCATGGCTTGATTATCAGGACATAGTGCGGTTGTGGTCGGATAGGCTTTTTTTTAGATAAGCTCGTGCGAAATACATAGGTATTTCGAAAAAAAGTATATCCAGTTCGTTCACGCATAGAACTTGGCGAGCGTCCCTTGAGCAAAACGCGCAAGGGACGTCATATGCAGCAAAGAGCGCAACCTTTAGGGGACCTCCCCACCGGAACAGCGTTGGATCGGCGGCGGGAAGCGAAGCGCCCCTGGCCCTCGCTGTCCATGGCCGGATCGCCGCGGCTCCTCTCCCGCACCGGGGAAGATCTCCATCAGCTGGAGGATTCCGGCCTTCTGGAACGCATCGCGACCGGAGACCAGACCGCCTTCTGGGTCTTCTGGTGCCGCCATTACACCGACCTGTTTTGGACATACCACCGGTTGTGCAAAGGAAACAGGCAGGAAATTCACGACTGCCTGAGCGGGCTCTGCATCAATCTGTCGGACGTCCTGCCCCTCTACGCACGCTCCATCATCAAAACGCGCACTTGGTTGCGACGCACCGCCATCAACCATTTCATCGACCGGCATCGCGCCCACCAGCGCCATCCCGTCCTGGTCGGCTCCCTCGTCGAGATTGCCTCCATCGCCGACGTTTCCAGCGGACGGGACGCCATGGACCCGGAACGCACCAACGCCGACCGCGCTCTGCTCGTCAAGGTCCTGGAATCGCTCGACGGCATCCGGGACGAGCGAATGCGTCAGGCCGCCCGCATGCGCTTCATCGAGGAACAGCCCTACGCGGACATTGCGGCGGAGCTGTCCATTTCCGAAGAGCTGGCGCGCAAATGGATTCAGCAGATCCGCAGCTATCTGCGCAGCGCCGTTCCCGATCACCGCGACCTGCTGGCGAAACCGCCGCCCGACACCCCCCAGGCGCGGCGCGCCACCAAACACGGCGTGCTGACCAGAACACGCCCGACCAAGGCCCCTCCCAAGGTGATGAAACCGGCGCTTTGACCAGCGCCGCACACCCGAGCACGACCCGTCCCATTCCGCCGTCCTCACCAGGACACCAACGACCGGAGCCATTCATGCCCGACCAGACCATGCCCGCCCCCGCCGTCCAACCCTCCAACCGGAAGAGCGCCAAGCCGATCAACCTCGCGCTCCAAGGGGGCGGCGCCCACGGCTCCTTCACCTGGGGCGTGATCGACCGCATCCTGGAGGACGGGCGCCTGACCATCGACGGCATCGTCGGCACCAGCGCCGGCGCCATGAACTGCGCCGTCACCGCCTATGGCCTGAGCATCGGCGGTCCCGAGGGCGCGCGGAGCAAGCTGCGCGAATTCTGGCGCCGCATTTCCGACGAGGCGAAGAAAGGGCCGCTCCAGCCAACCCCGCTCGACAAGATGTTCAGCAAGGGGAACATGGACTTCTCTCCGCTCTGGCAGATGTTCGACGCGCTGTCGCGCATGATGTCGCCGTACGAGCTGAACCCGATGAACCAGAATCCGCTGCGCGACGTGTTGTCGGACGTGGTGGACTTCAAGCGGCTGCGCAAGGCGCCGGCCTGCAAGACCTTCATCGCGGCGACCGACGTCTGCGCCGGCCGGCTGAAGGTGTTCGGTCCCAAGGACATCTCGGTGGACGCGGTGCTCGCCTCGGCTTGCCTGCCCTTCCTGTTCCAGGCGGTCCAGGTCGGCAACGCCTTTTACTGGGACGGCGGCTATTCCGGCAATCCGCCGCTGTTCCCGCTGATCGAGCAGTGCGACAGCCGCGACATCCTGATCATCCAGATCAACCCGGTCCGCGTGCCGGTGCCGCCGCGCACCGCCCGCGAGATCATGGACCGCGTCAACACGCTCAGCTTCAACTCCAGCATGATGCGCGAGCTGCGCGTCGTCGACTTCGTCTCCAAGCTGATCGACTCCGGGGAACTCAGCCCCGAGAAGCACAAGAAGATGCACATCCACACCGTCGACGCCGAAGAGGTCGTGGAGAAGCTGGGCGTCACCAGCAAGCTGAACGCCGACTGGGACTTCCTGATGTACATGTTCGAAACGGGCCGCCACAAGGCCGAGGAGTTCCTGGATCAGCACTTTGACAAGATCGGCAAGGAATCCTCGACCGACATCAGCGCGAAGTTCCTTGCATGACGGGAACGCGGACGGGCCGGCGGGGCAGCACCACCGCCTGGGCGGACATCGATCTGCACGCCCTCGGCCGGAACCTGGAACGGCTGCGCCGCAGCCTTCCTCCCGGTCAGGCGGTCTTCGGCGTGGTCAAGGCGGACGCCTATGGCCATGGCGCCGGGCCGGTCGGACGGGCGCTCCAGCGGTTCGGGATCGACGGGCTGGTGGTCGCCGACATGGGCGAGGGGATCACCCTGCGACGGGCCGGAATCACCGCCCCCATCCTGGTGATCGACCCGCCGCTGCCCAGCCAGCTGCGGCTGCCCGCCCTGCACCGGCTGGGCGCCACCGTCACCAGCGCGGCGGAGGCGCGGGCGCTCGCCACCGCCGCCAACCGCGCCGGGCGGACGGTGGAGGTGCATGTCCGGGTGAACACCGGCTTCGCCGGTTTCGGGGTGCCGCGGGCGGAACTGACCGACCTGCTGGCCGCCGTCGCCGCCGCGCCGGCGCTGCGGCTGGAAGGGCTCTACACCCACCTGTCCGGCGCCTATGGGCCTTACGAGGACGGCGGCTTGGCGGAGTTGGAGCGGTTCGGCGAGGCGGTCGAGACGGCACGGGCAACCGGGCTGCTGCCGCCGCTGGTCCACGCGCTCAGCAGCGCGGCGCTCGGCCGGCCCCTGCTGACCGAGGCCGCAGCGCGCATCGGCTGCACGGCGGTGCGCTGCGGCGGCGCCCTGTTCGGCATCCGCATGGTGGATGGGGAGCTGCCCCTCCCCCTCGCTCCGGTGATGAGCGTCAAGGCCCGCGTCACCCGCGTGACGGCGCTGGAACCGGGCGACGTCGCCGATTACGCCGCCGCCAGCGCCGCCCCCCGGCGCACGCCGGTGGCGGTGCTGCCCTTCGGCTTCTCCGACGGCCACCACCTGCACCGGCTGGCCGGCGGGGTCCTGCTGATCCGCGGACGCCCGGCGCCGGTCCTGGGCCGCCCCTTCATGAGCAGCCTGCTGGCCGACCTGACGGACATTCCCGGTGTCCAGCCGGGCGACGAGGCGGTCCTGATCGGGCGGCAGGGCGATCACCGGATCACCGCGGAGGACATCGCGGCGCGGTCCGGGCTGCGCCCCAGCGCGGCCCCCCGGGGGCTGGATGGCCGGTGCGGCGGCTGCCGGACTCGGCGCCCTCTGCCCGTCGCCGGCGGTCCCAGCCGCCCCCCGCCCGCTCCCGTCGGTCCGGGACGTGCCGCGGCGCTGGCGCGTCGGCTACGCCGAATCCATGCCCTACGGCAATTACGCCGCGACGCTCGCCGCCATCCTGGGCGAGCTGGAAAGGATGGGCTGGACCGGCGCGCTGACCGGCATGCCCTACCGTCCGGGCCAGACCGACACCGCCGCCCTGTGGTCCTGGCTGGCCGGGCGCGCCGGCAGCCCGGTCCTGGACTTCGTCGCCGACGCCCACGCCACCAACCTGACGCCCGACGGCGCCGCCGCGCTGGTGACGCGTCTGCACCAGACGCGCGACATCGACCTGATGATCGTCATGGGGACGGTCGCCGGCGTCGCCCTGGCGACCGACGCGCATCGTGTGCCGGTCCTTGCCTTCTCCTGCACCAACCCGATCGCCGCCGGAATCGTCGAGTCGGAGGCCGACACGGGGCGCGACCATGTGTGGGCGCATCTCGACCCGCGACGGTTCCAGCGCCAGCTGTCCATCTTTCACAAGACTTTCCAGTTCCGGCGGCTGGGCATCGCCTACGACGACAGCCCCACCGGCCGCGCCATCGCCTCGCTGCCCGACATCGAGGCCGCCGCCGGACGGATCGGATTCGAGCTGGTGGAGCGGCACGTCCGCGCACCCATCGATCACCTCGACCAGTACCGCTACGAGGTCGATCTGACCGCCGCCTGGGACGCGCTGTCGCGCGACGCGGATGCCGTCTACATCACCTACGGGCGCTGGCCGCTGGACCGTTTCACCTCGCTGGCCCGGCCCTTTCTGAAACAGCGCATCCCGACCTTCTCGCAGCTCGGCCCCGAGGAGGTGGAGCGCGGCGCTCTGATGAGCATCGCCCGCGCCGACATGGCGGGCATCGGCCATTTCGGCGCCGCCACCCTCGCCCGCGTCATGGCCGGCGAGCCGCTGCGCCACCTGCCGCAGGTCTATTTCGACACCCCGTCCATCGCCTGGAACGCGGCGACCGCGGCGGCCATCGGCTACCGCATCCCCTTCCCGGCGCTTCTGGCGGCGGATTCACTGCACGGAGTGCTCTAGCCATGGCCTCACCCGGCGCCCCGTCCAGCCGTTCCGGCCCCCTCCGCGCCTTCCTTGTGTCCGTTCTGCTGGTGGGGGTGACGCTGGCCTTCAGCCTGAGCATCAATCTCGGTTCCTTCCGCCAGAACCACGCGGGCACGCTGATGGCCGCCTTCGCGGTGGTCGGCGGCAAGACCGTGGAGAACATCCAGGACGCGCTGGGCTACGGCAAGCCATTGGACGACTTCTATGGGCTGGAGGCGATCCTCGACCAACTCGCCGCCAATCTGCCCTGGGTGCGGGGAATCGGGGTGGCGGTGGCGGACGGGCGCGTCGTCGCCATCGCCAAGGGGCGGCCCGTGGAGCCGATGGCGGAGGCCACCCTGCGCCGCGCCCGTGCGGAGCTGGAGCGGCGTCCCCATTGGTTCCGGCACGATGCCGACAACGGGACCTACACCCTCTATCTGCCGATCCGCAATCCCGGCGAGGCCGAGCGGGACGGCCGGAAGCCCGACGCCCCCGCCGGCTTTCTCATCGTGCAATCCGACAGCGCGAGAGTGGACGACCGCGTCGAGGAATTCCGCGACCGTACCCTGCCGCAGCTCCTGTGGACGGGGCTGGGGACGGTCGGCTTCCTCGGCCTGACCGGCCTTGCCATGGCCTTCGGGCTGCGCCGCGCGTCGGAAGGGCGCCGGGTCCGGCTGGAACGCCTGCGCCGGCTGCTGGCGCTCGGCGCGATGCTGGCCGCCCAGACCGCGGCGGCGGCGGAATGCTACACGCTGATTTCCACCGCCCATCTGGAGGCCGCCGAGCAGGCGACCCAGATCGTCGCCCGGATGATCCGCAACGACGTCGAGTCGGTGGTCCGGCGCGGGTTGGACTACGAGTCCCTGGCCGGGGTCGACGGCTATTTCGAGCGCATCCGCGCCAGCATGCCCACCCTGCAATCCATCGAACTGGCCATGCCCGACGCAAACCCACCGGCGCACGACGACCGCCACATGGTGAGCGGCGCTCCCTTCCTGTCGGACATGCCGGACGTGACGCTGCGATGGCCGCTCGCCCAGGACCGCGGCGGCGAGGCGCGCGAACTGGTGGCCGTTGTGGACGGCGACCGGGTGGCCGCGCAGTTGACCGAGTTCGGGCTGGACATGGCCACCATCCTCGTCACCTCGCTGCTGTTCATGTTCGAGATGGACCGCGTGCTCGGCGGGCGGACGCGGATGGTCCATCGTTCGGAAGAGGGGCGCGCTGTGGTGGGTGAGACCGGCGACTTCGCCGGCTCCATCCGCTTCTCGGCCTTCCTGATGTATTTCGGCGCCTTCCTGCCGGTGTCCTTCGTCCCGCTGCTGATGACCAGCTTCGGCGGGGCCCCCTTTCCCCTGCTCTCGCCATCCCAGATGGCCGCGGCGCCCCTGACGGCGGAGATGCTGTGCGGGGTCGCCGCGGCGCTGGCCGCCGGACGGCTGACCGGGCGATTCGGCTGGCGGGCGGTATCGCTGGCCGGCTTCGTGATGGCCGCGGTGGGAATGGCGCTGGCCGCGGTGGCGGCGCTGGCCGCCGACCCGCTGCTGTTCGTCCTGGCCCGCGGTCTGAGCGGGGCGGGCGGCATGGCCGGGCTGATCGCCGCGAACGCCCTGATCGGGCGGCTGCGCGGGGTGACCGACAGCTCCGCTCTGCAACCCGGCCTGTTCGCCGGCATGTATGCGGGGGTGAACTGCGGAGCCGTGTCGGGCGCTTTGCTCTCCACCACCTACGGGCCGGTGACGGTGTTCGCCACTGGCACCCTGATCCCGGTCGCCGGGTTGTTCTACACCGCCTTCGGTATCCCCCGCCTGCCCGGAGCCGTCCCGCCGGATGCGCATTGCACGCCCGCGACGGTTCCCTCGCCATGCCATCGAGCGACTCACCCGCGGCGGCGCATCAGGGTGCCGCTGTTCCTGGCGCTGGTCTCCCTGCCCACCGCGGTGGCGGCGATGTTCCTGCCCTTCTATCTGCCGCTGTTTATCGCGGATCTCGGCCTGTCGTCGGCGACGGTGGGCCGCGCCTACCTGCTGCACGGCCTGTGCGTCGTGCTGGCCGGGCCGCTGCTGACCCGCATGGCGGCGCGGCACCTGCCGATTCTGGGGGTGACTCTGCTGTCCGCGGCGATGATCGCCGGGGCGCTGGCCCTGTTCGGCCTCCAGGCGTCGCTGTGGACGGCCTTCGCCACGGTGTTCCTGATCGGCCTCGCCGAGAGCTTCGGGCTGTCCGCCCAGATCCGCCACGCCGAGCTTCTGGCGGCGCGCGAGGCGCGGCGGCGCGATTCCGTGCTGGCCCTGCACGTCAACACCCGCAAGCTGGGGCAGGCCGCCGGGCCGCTGCTGTTCGGCACGCTGGCCGCCGCCGTCCCGCCGGGCGCCGGGCCGGAGGGGGTGGGCCTGATCGGCGCGCTGCTGGCCGGCAGCCTGCTGCTCTTCGCCCTGCTGACCTGGCGGCGGACCGTCCCGCACCGCACGGCGCGCCAGCGGACGGGAGGCCGGCAATGACCGGGCTGCGCTTCGCCCTGCTGACGCCGGACGCGCTGGGCGCCGTCATGGCGTTGCAGCGGAAGGCCTGCGGCCCCCTCATGCACCCGCTTACCGAGGCCGAGCTGTCGGAGATGCTGGCCGGACCGGCGGAGGGTCATGGCGTGGTGCTCGGCGCCTTGGCCGACCGCGCGCTCGCCGGCTTCCTCGCCGTGCAGTTCCCCGGCCGGTCCGCCCACAATCTGGGCCGCGACTACGGCCTTCCGGACGGGGACCTCGAGCGGGCGCTGCACTTCACCGGCATCCTGGTGCATCCGGACCGGCGCGGGCGGGGCCTGCACCGGCGCCTGATCGAAGCCGCCGCCCAAGGGGCGCTGCCGCCGGACCGGCACCGCTACTGGTTCGCCACCGTCCGGCCCGAGAACACGGCCAGCGTGCGCGGGATGCTGTCGGTCGGCATGCATGTCTTCGCGCGCAAGCCCAAGCACGACGGGCACGACCGCCTCCTCTTCGTCCGCGACCTGTCCGCCCCGGCCGGCGGCTGAGGCTCCCCTTGTCACCGCAATATTGGCCCTCCGGAGACCGCCCGATGTCCCAAACGCCGTACCGGATACGCCTGCGCGTGGGAATCGCGCTGGTCTTCCTGCTGACGACGGTGCCGCTGATCGCGGTGATGCTCAGCTATCTCTTCCATGAGAACTCCCGCAGCGCGCTGGAGGTGGCGTCCCAATCCATCGCACGCACCACCCAGACGGTCACCAACGACCTGAACGGGCTGGTCAGCCCGGTGGCCCGCGTCGCCGAGGCGATGGCCGGCTTCGGGCGGATCGACCGGAACGGGCTGCGCCGCATCGAATCGCTGCGCTACTTCTCCGACGCCCTGGCCACCCTGCCGCAACTCGCCTCGCTCTATGTCGGTTTCGCCGGGGACGGCGCCTTCTTCCAGATGGCCCGGCTGGCCCCCGACGGCGGGCGTTTCGGCCCCGCCGATCCGCCGCCGGGCAGCGCGCTCGCCCTGCGCATGCAGGATTCCAGTTCGGGCCGGTTCGCCGACTCCTACTTCTATCTGCGCTCCTGGGGGCAGGTCACCGGCGTGGAGCGGGTGGAGGCGACGGAGGATCCGCGCGCCGCCCCCTGGTACGTGGCGGCGCAGAAGGCCGGGTCGGCGGTGATGTCCGATGCCTTCGTCCTGCCGGTGACCCGGCGCCCGGTGGTCACCGTCTCCTACCGGATGGCCACCGACGACGGGGTGCCCATCGGCACCATCGGGGCCGACGTCTCGTTGGACAGGCTGGCGGCCCGGCTGGACGCCCTGCGCATCGGACCGTCCGGGGCGGTGTTCGTGATCGACGGTAATGGGCGGGTGATCTGCCACAACCGGGCCGACCTGCTGGTCGGCGGCGACGGCGCGATGGCGGCGCTCCACACCACCGCGACCTTCCCCGACCCGGTGCTGGCCGAGGCGGTGGAGCGCCGCAACAGAGGGGCCGGCGACCGCTTCATCGCCCCGCTGGGGCCGATGGGCCGCGACTACATCGTCGAGTTCGCGACCCTGACCGACGGGATCGGCGGCGGCTGGACCGTCGGCGTGGCGGTGGAGGTGGACGAGTTCGTCGGCTCCCTCCGCCGCGCCACCTACCGCATCGTCGTGATCGGCGCCGGGCTGCTGGCGGTCTCGGTCCTCCTGCTGCTGTGGCTGTCGCACCGGCTGACCCGCCCGATGCAGGACATCGTGTCGGAGACCAAGCGCATCCGCCATTTCGACCTGACCGGCCGCTTCGCCGTCCGCACCCGCGTGCAGGAGGTGGCGGAGCTGGCCGGCGCCGTGGAGGCCATGAAGGGCGGGCTGCGCCGCTTCGGCGCCTATGTGCCCAAGGCGCTGGTGCGCGATATCATCGTGACCGGCGACGGCGGCGAGCTGGGCGGCGAGACGCGCGCCCTCAGCATCCTGTTCAGCGACATCGCCGGCTTCACCGCGACCAGCGAGTCCATGCCGCCGCAGCAGGTGCTGGACCGGCTGACCACCTATTTCGAGCGGATGACCGCCTGCATCCACGGCCATGGCGGCACGGTGGACAAGTTCATCGGCGACGCCATCATGGCCTTCTGGAACGCCCCGCGCCCCGACCCGGACCACGCGGAGCACGCCTGCCTCGCCGCGCTCGGCTGCCTGTCGGTCAACCGCGCCATCAACGACGCCTGCCTCGCCGCCGGCATGCCGCCGATGCCGACCCGCTTCGGCCTGCATTTGGGGGAGGTGGTGGTGGGCAACGTCGGCTCCTCCGACCGCATGCAGTACACGGCGCTGGGCTCCCACGTGAACCTCGCCTCGCGCATCGAGGGGCTGAACAAGGTCTACGGCACCAGCATCCTGGTGACGGGGGCGGTGGAGCACGCGGTGCGCGGCCGCTTCCTGCTCCGCCCCGTCGATCTGGCGGTGCCCTCGGGCCTGTCGGCGCCGATCGAGCTGTTCGAGCTGGTCGGCGCGCTCGACCCGCATTCGGCCTTCGCGCGTCCACCGGAGACCCACGACCTGTGCCGCCAGTGGCACGTCGCCGTCTCGCTCTTCCGCGGCCGGCGCTGGTCGGCCGCGCTCGACCTCCTGCGGCCGCTGGCCGACGAGCCGGAGGTGGCGGCGCTGGCCCGGCTCTACATCGCGCGCTGCGAGCGGCTGATCGCCGACCCGCCCGGCGACGGCTGGGACCCCGCCGAGCATTTCAAGACCAAGTAGCCAGAAGAGGACGCGATGAAACGCAGATGGACGGCGCGGCTGTTGGCCGCCTGCACGGTACTGGCGCTGGCGCTCGCCGCCGCCGGGGTGTCCGCCGAGACGGTCATCAAGCTGGCCCACCCCAACCGCAACGACGCCTTCGACAACACCGCCGGGGCGATGGCGATCGTCTTCAAGAACCATGTGGAGGTGGCGACCGAGAAGCGCGTGCGGGTGGAAATCTTTCCCGAAGGCCAGATGGGCCGCGACGGCGACGCGGTGAAGCTGGTCCGCCAGGGGACCATCCAGTCGGCCATCTCCTCGGTCGGCGGGGTGGCGCCGCTCTACCCGATGCTGGCGGTCATCGACCTGCCCTTCGCCTATTCCTCGGTCGCCAACGCCTACGACGTCTTCGACGGCCCCTTCGGCCACCGGCTGGCCGAGGAGATCCGGCGCAAGGCGGGCCTTGCCGTGCTGGGCTTCGGCGATCCGGGCGGGCTGTTCACCATCACCAACTCCAAGCGCCCGATCCGCCAGCCCGAGGACATGAAGGGGCTGAAGATCCGCACCATGGATCTGGAGACGCACCGCACCATGATCGGCAGCCTGGGCGGCACGCCGGTCAACGTCGCCTGGTCGGACCTCTACAACGCGCTGGGCACCGGCGCGGTGGACGGCCAGATGAATCCGGTGCCGATCGTCCGCTTCGCCCGCTTCGACGAGGTGCAGCGCCATCTGACGCTGAGCAACCACCTGTTCCTCCCCTATGTCTGGGTGATGAACGCCAAGTTCCTGGACGACCTCGCCCCCAGCGACCGCGCGGCCGTGATGAACGGCGCCCGATTGGGCGTCGTCGCCAGCCGCGGCCTCAGCCGCCTGATCGAATCCTCGGATCGCGGCCTGCCGCCGCTGGCGCAGCGCATGGAGGTCCACACGCTGACCCCGCGCGAGGCGGAGGCGTTTCGCAAGGTCTCCCAACCCGCGGTGCGGGAGGCCATCGAGCGGCGATTCGGTGCCGAGGGGGTGGAGATGCTGGCCGCCTTCGAACGGGCGATCCGCGAGGAGCGGACGCCGTAGGCGGTTCAGCCGGGCGGTCAGCTTATCCCATCCGCCGGACCGCTCCCCCGGCCAGCGCGCGCAGCCGTCCGGCGCGGCCGTGGCCCGTCCCCTCGCCCGCCCCGTCTCCGGACGCGCTTCCCGCCGCCGCGATCACCGACAGGCGTCGCGCCAGCGCCCATTCCGGCGCGCAGGCCTCCTCGCACAGCGCCCGCATCTCCGCGATGGACGGGCGCCATTTCTGCGTCCGACGCCAGGTCCGCGCCGCCGCGTCGACTGCCCAGGCCGGGAACTCGCCGAGATCCTCCGCCCAGTCGAGCGCGACCAGATGCTCCACCTCCGGCGCGGTTCCCTTGGCCGGATAGTGGCTGAGCAGGGCCAGGATGCGGGCCAGCAGATGGTCCGGCGTCGCCGGAGCCAGGATGGAGCCGGTCAGCTCGTCGAGCGCGCGCCGCGCCATCAGGGCCTGTTGGCCGGTCACTCCGTCGGGCGGGCTCCAGTCCTCCGTCACCCCGTCGAAACCGCGGTCGCCGAAGCGCGGCCGGCGCTCCACCCGTCCGGAGGCGAGGATGGTCCGGAGCGGCACCGGCAGCGCCGACGCCAGCGCCAGACCGCGCTCATGGGCAGGGGCGGCGGGATCGAAGGGAAGCGGCGGACGGGACGGCAAATGGGTCACGACCGAAGGGTTCACCCCCCCGGGCGGGACGGATCGCGGTTGTGCGGTCATGGTGTTTCCTCACCTCCAGACGTTCGGGTGGGCTTGCGGGGTGGCGCCATGAACAGCGCCATGAGTGGCGTTGAGCTTCGCCGCGGCGGCCATCCAGGCGCCGAGCTTCTGTTCGGGAACCGGCGTGGCGGTTGCCGGCCTTGCGGTGGCCGAGCGGCTTGGCGATCGGAGCAGCGGCGCCTTGCCGGCGGCGGCGTCCTGCGCCAGCCAGGCCTTCCAGGCGGCCCCGGCATCGCGATAGCGGTAGCCGTGGGCTTGGCAGCGCAGCCGGAATCCTTCGGCGTGTCGGTTCAGATCGACCTCGGCGAAGCGGCTTTCCGCCCAGGCGCGCTCCTCGGCGTCGGGCATCCAACCGTCCGGCACGGCCTGCGCGAGCCCGCGCGAAGCGTGTGAGTCCAGAGTCTGTTCAGATTCCGGCTGTTTCTGTCGCACCGGCGCACAAGGGGAGTCGGCGGGAGCGACATCCTTGACCGGCGTCTGCACAGGGGGCTTTCCGGTCCGTCCAGTCTCCGCATCGGCTGCGGGTATCGCCCCTTCGCCGGGGACCAGCCGCAGCCGGTACAGGCAGGACAAACGTCCGCCCGAGGCGGAGCGGCGGGACTCCCTCCCGATCACCCCGGATTCGGCGAGATGGCCGAGGATGCGGTTCACCGTGCTGCGGCTGCGCTTCAGCGCGGTGGCGAGAGTCGCCTGGGACGGCCAGCACTCGCCGCGGGCGTTGGCGTAGGTCGCCAGCGCCGCCAAAACGGCCAAACCGTCGGCGTCGATGGCGGGGTGGCCGAGCCACCAAGCCGGAATCCGGCCCCATCGCCCGGTGTCGGCGGGCGGGCCGTCATCTGGTGGGGCGTCCATCGGTGTGTCGTCGCGGGGTGTCATGCTGCGGTCTCCGCAAGGCTGTCGGGACCGGCTCCGCACGGAAGGCGGGCCGGTGGCTTTGCGGATCAGGATTCCCAGCGGCGCACGGTTCTTCAAACCGCGGGCAATCACTCCATAGCCGGGCATGGAGCGGTAACCCGCGCCATTGAAGCCCTGGCCCGCGCTCCTGGAGCCATTGCCCGCTGTCATGGAGCGATTGCTCGCGCTTCATCACCGAATCGGAATCCTGGAGTGGAAGCCCGCGCCCTTGGAGCGATAGCCCGCGCCTCTGGAGGCCCAGCTATTGGAGCCATAGGCCGCGGCTGAGGCTGGAGTATGGAGCAACAGCCCGCGTTTCGGCGGAGGCACATCCCCCTCCACACTCTTCACCATGGAGTAATTACCCGCGGCCATGGAGCGATAGCTCGCGCTCTGCCGTGTTCACCCGTCCTGGGTGGTCATCCGGCGGCGAGCACCGTATTGAGCTTTTGCTCGCGCTTTGCCGGTCCGGCCCTTGGAGTTCCGACTCGCGGGCAGACTCGCGGGCAGACTCGCGGGCAGACTCGCGGTCATGGAGTGATAGCCCGCACCCTCGCCCCTGTCGGTGCGGAGCGATTCGCATCGGATGGTGGAGTCGCCCGCAGAGTCGAAGGATCTCAACGCCGTGCCGGAAAAGCGCGGGCTGTTGCTCCATACCTGCGGGTTATCGCTCCATAGGCGCGGGCAAAGGCTCCATACCGAAGGAGGTCGCCCGTCACGAAGCGGTTGTCAGCGCGCGCCCGCCGCCGCATGGTCATAGCCGGGCAAGGAGGGATTGGATGAGCAAGATCGCGACACCCGGCGCGCTGCAACTGGTTCTGTTCGAGCTGGAGGACCGCTCCCAGTCGCACCTGATCGCGCTGTACGATCTGGCGCCGCGCTATGTCTTCGCCTCGCGCGACGGCGGACGGTCCGCGGAAACCGCGCCCGCGAAGGGCAATTTCGTCGCGTCGATCAAGCGCGAGTTCACCTATCACGGCAGCACCTTCCACCTGACCATCCAGCCCGCCCGTCTGACCAAGATGGTCAACCGCGACATGGTCAACCGCGACGACGGGCCCGCTCAGGCCGACGGCCAGACCGAGATCGAATACGAGGTCTTTCCCGCCGAGCGCGAGCAGGTGGTGGAGCATGTGGTCCGCCGCCTCGCCATGGACCGCTCGCGCCTGTCGCTGGGCGGCGAGAACCGCGACAAGGTCCAGATGCGCTTCACCCTCTACGAGATCCAGCGCGAGCTGAAGGCGGTCGGCCACACCCTGTCGATCCGCGACATTCGCGAAGCGCTGACCATCCTGGCGCGCTCGCGCATCATCATCGGCAAGCCGGCGGAGGGGGTGAAGAAGGGCCGCGGGGCCAACCTTCTGGAGTCGACGGCCTTCCCGGTGCTGGCCATCCGCTCCCGCCCCGACCTGATCGGCGACGAGGGAGGCGACGAGGAAACCCACCTGCAGTTCAACCCGCTGGTTTCCTCGGCCATCCGGAACCTGGAGTTCAAGCCGGTCAGCTACCAATGGCTGATGCGGCTGAAAAGCCCGGTTTCCCGCTGGCTCTACAACCGTCTCAGCGCCGAGTACGACTATTCGGGGGCGGAGGTGCCGGGTGATCTGGGCGCCAAGGCGATGACCCTGTCGGCGGACGAGATCATCAAGAACAGCGGCATGAATGTGTGGAGCCGTCGCCGCGATACGCTGCGCGCGGTGACTTCCGCGGTGGACGCCCTGGTCGAGGAAGGCATCCTGACCAGCGCGGAGAAGCTCTACGACAAGGTGGGCGCCCGCATCGAGGGGATCACCTACGTGATGCTGCCCAGCGCCAAGTTCCTCGCCCAGGTGCGCAAGGCGCAGGCAGTGGAAAGCGCCAACGTGGCGGCCATGCGGGCGATCACCGGCGACGACCGCCGGCCCACCGACTTCGTGCCGGTCACCCCTGCGGCGACCGTGGAGACCCGCGCCCGCCGCGCCAAGCGGCTGACCGAGGAACCGCCGCGTCTGCCGATGGCCGAGGCCGGCTGACCGATCCCCCGCCGCCGGCCTCAGTCCCGGTCGGCGGCGTCGTTCAGCGAGTCGCGCAAGTTCAGGAGCGCGTCGCGCAGGCCGGCGAGGTCGGGGAGCGGGCAGTTGGCCGCCGCCGCGATACGCTCCGGCAGCGCCGTCGCACGCTCCCGCAGAGCGGTCCCTTGGGGGGTCAGGTGGATGCGCACCAGCCGCTCGTCCGCCGGGTCGCGCCCGCGGGTGACCAGCCCCTGCCCTTCCAGCCGCTTCAGCAGCGGAGTCAGCGTGCCGCTGTCGAGCAGCAGCCGCTCCCCCAGCGCCTTCATGGTCTGGCCGTCCTGTTCCCAGAGGAGGAGCATGACCAGATACTGCGGGTAGGTCAGCTCCAGCGCTTCCAGCAGCGGGCGGTACACCCGCGTCATCGCCAGATTCGCCGAATAGAGGGCGAAGCAGGCCTGATTGGCCAGAAGCAGCGGGTTGTCGTTCTCGGTGCTCATCGTTCGGGGGTTCCCAGCCAGGGACGCGTCGCGGGCCTGTTGCGCGCGACCCCATAGCGCATGGGGATATGGCACGCAACACGCCCGCAAGCATGAAACCCTGTTATGCGCCCGTTATGCGATGGCGGTGTTCACCGCGATGTTGCCCTTGGTCGCGTGGCTGTAGGGGCAGACCTTGTGGGCGCGGGCCACCAGATCCTCGGCCGCCGCCTTGTCCAGGCCGGGCAGCGACACGGTGAGGTCCACCGCGATGCCGAAGCCCTCGCCGTCGTCGCGCGGGCCGATGCCGACCTGGGCGCTCACCGTCACGTCCGCCGGAACGGTGATCTTGTCGCGGTTGCCCACGAACTTCATGGCACCGAGGAAGCAGGCGGAATAGCCGGCGGCGAACAGCTGCTCGGGGTTGGTTGCGCCGCCCTTGCCGCCCAGCTCCTTCGGGGCGGCCAGCGCCACCGACAACAGGCCGTCGTCGGTCTCCGCCTTGCCGTCACGCCCGCCGGTGGCCGTCGCCTTGGTCGTGTAGAGGATCTTCATTGCGTGCACTCCTTTGAACAGATGGATCGTTTCGATCGGGGAAGCGGGTTGCCGCTTGTTGTCGAGGAGAACCATTGCGCAATATTGAATTGCGCGCAATGTATTTGGTTATGCGCTATTGAGTTGCGCGCAATGCATCGACGGAATGGTGCCGAGGCACGCGCTTCGCAAGGCGGCGCGGATCAGGGAGCGCGCCGGTAGGTCCAGATGAAGCTGCCGTTGTGGCCGCACCAGTAGCCGCTGGCGGCCCGGTTGGGCTCCAGGTCGGGGATGACGACCCCGCCGTCCTTGGCGGCGACCAGGATCAGGCCGCCGCCCTCCGCGTCGGGGGTGCCGACGATCAGCCGTTCTTGGTCGTCCAGCCGCCCGATGCCGGAAAAGTCGCACACCCAGCGTCCGGCCGTGGGCTCGGCGCCGCTGACGCTGACGGCGACCGTCCCGTTGCGCAGGGCGATGGCGGCAATGTTGATGAAGCCCTCATGGTCGAAGCGGCCCACATAGCGTCCAGCGGGCGACGGGGTGGCCGGATCGCTGCGGAAGGACAGGACGGCCAAACGTCCATCATAGGCGCGGCGCAGGCAAGCCGCGTCGGCACGGCAGGAGTCGCGGTCGCGCAGCCACGCCCGCTGGTCGACCTTCACCGCGGCTCCGGCGGCGCCCTCCTCCGGGCTGGCGCCCGACAGGCGCTCAAGGGCCGCGCGGTAAGTTGCGGCCAGCTTTTCGTCCAACGCGGAGAGCGCCGGATCGGCGCAGATCGCCTTTTCCGTTGGGGTGGTGGCCTTGGAGCACGGAAAGCTCGCCGCAGTGGCGGCGGTCGGCAGTGCAAGAAGGCCAAGGGTGAGCAGCGCTGGGCGGAGCATGCGGAATCCCCTTCCACGGTCGGGCTTCAACTCTGCCGTGGTGGCGGAGTGTGGTCAACCCGCCCTCCGAGGGGCGCCTCCGGCCTGGTGTCTTCCCGTCACGCTGGAAAGGCAGGAGATCCGCGCTTCGCAGCGCTGCGGAAGTCACCACCGTCATAGCGCTGCGATGAACTCTTTTAACAGCGGTGTGAAGACTTGTGTTGCTGAAAGATGATGCGCCGTTTTCTTCCATGTTGTGCGCTGCATCATAGTAATGGAAGCCATGCGTTATCGGCGCGTTGGCTTTAGCGACGGCGGTGCCATTATATCCAGGCAGGCAGCACCGCCCCTCCGCCGGCATCGCGCAGGCCCCTTCCACGGCCAGCCGCCGACCCGGCGCCCGAGCGGCACCGCCAGAGACATTCCCTTCGAACCGCGGCCTTCGAGGCCGCCATGAGGACAGCCATGAACGCCGACAGCTTCGCGAACCCCTTGTCGTCCACGGAACTGCGCAACATCCGCCGCCGGGCGGAAGCCCTGCGGGCCGCTTATCTGCGCAGCCTGTTCCGCCGTTTGGCCGCGGCCTTCAGCCGTCCGGGCGCTGCGGCCAACGGCGGTCTGACCGCCGCCCGCTGAGGCGCGTCCGACACGGCAGGCTCCCTGCACGCGGCCGGACGGTCCGGCCGCGGCGTTCTCGCCCGCATATGGCCAATTTTAGCAAGATTCTTTAAGATTTTGCTGTGTATCATTTCCGAATGGTACCAGAAATGGTGGTCTGGGGCGGACGCAAAAATGCAGGTTGTAATCGTCGATGACGATCCGTCCACGCTGTTCATCACCAGCGCGGTCATCCGGCGGATCGACGACGCGGAGCCCATCGGCATGGGCAGCCCGCTGCAGGCTCTGGACTGGCTGGCCGTCAACACGCCGGACCTGATCCTGATCGACCATGTCATGCCGGATCTCGACGGCATGGTCGTGCTGGAGCGCATCCGCGCCCAGCGGCATCTCGCCGACGTTCCGGTGGTGATGATCACCGCCGACACGTCGGTGAAGCTGCGGGTGGCCGCCCTCGAAAGCGGCTGCACCGATTTCCTGACCAAGCCCATCGTTGTGCCGGAGCTGCTCGCCCGGGCGCAGAACCTGCTGCGCCTGCGGCTGGGCCAGCGGATGATGCGCGATCAGGCCACCGTGCTGCGCAGCCGGGTGGAGGAGGCGACCTTCCAGCTCCGCCGGCAGGCGCAGGAGCTGGTGGCCCGCCTCGCCCGGGCCGCCGAGTACCGCGACCCGGAGACCGGCCTGCACATCGAGCGGATGGCGAACTACTCGCGCGTCATCGCCGAAAGCCTCGGGCTGGATCCCGACGATTGCGCCCGGCTGGCCGAGGCCGCGCCGATGCACGACATCGGCAAGATCGGCATTCCCGACGCCATCCTGTTGAAGCCCGGCCGCCTGACCGACAGCGAAATCCGGGTGATGCGCGAGCATCCGGCGATCGGATACGCCGTGCTGCAGGGAAGCGAGCACCCGCTCATCTGCGAGGCCGCGGAGATCGCGCTGGGCCATCACGAGAAGTACGACGG
Organism: Azospirillum sp. P4_B5; assembly: GCF_056402275.1. NCBI lineage: Bacteria > Pseudomonadati > Pseudomonadota > Alphaproteobacteria > Rhodospirillales > Azospirillaceae > Azospirillum > Azospirillum sp. P4_B5. The sequence goes on along the minus strand of NZ_JBFUHT010000066.1, from coordinate 7,378 downwards.
CACCGGTTATCCCCAGGGCCTGCGGGGGGAGGAGATTCCGCTGGCCTGCCGCATCGTCGCCATCGCCGACGTCTTCGACGCGCTGACCACCGCCCGCCCCTACAAGCGGCCCTGGCCGCTCGACACCGCGAAGGCCTACATCGTCGAGCGCAGCGGCAGCCATTTCGACCCGGTCTGCGTCGACGCCTTCCTGCGCGTCTGGACGTCGATCCTCACCATTCACGACGCTCATCCCGACCCGGATTTCACCGGGACGGACGGCGCCGCGTTCCGCTAGACGGGAGGACGCGATGCCGGACACACCCGTTTCCCTTCCCCTGCCCGAACACGGCCATCGGGCCTATGCGCTCCGGTCCAGGGCGCTGGTCTCCGGGGTGTGGATGGCCACGCTCCTGCTGACCGCGGCGGCCTGGACCGCGGCCCTTTACCTGACGGAGCGCGACCAGCGTGACGCGCTGCAGCGGGCCGAGCGCGACACCGGGAATCTGGCGCACATCATCGCGGAACAGACCACGCGGGCCATCGCCGGGACCGACCGCATCCTGTCCTTCATCGGCTACGATCTGTACCGGCTGGGCAGCCAGAGCCCGCTGCTGCGCGACGTGATGCGGAACGCGACGCTGGATTCCGACCTGCTGCTCCAACTCGCCTATGCGGACGGCAAGGGCGACCTGATCCAGACCAGCGTGGACAACGCCCCGGCCAAGGTGAATCTGGCCGACCGCGAGCATTTCCGAGTGCACAAGGAAGGAACGGTCCAGGGGCTGTTCATCAGCCGGCCCGTCTTCGGGCGGGCGTCGGGCAAATGGTCGATCCAGCTCAGCCGCAAGGTCGACGCCCCCGACGGCGGGTTCGGGGGGATGATCGTCGCCTCGCTCGACCCCTTCTATTTCGGGCGCACCTTCGACAATCTGAATGTCGGCCATGACGGCATCATCTCCATCATCGGCCGCGACGGCATCCTGCGCGCGCGCAGCGTCATGGACGACCGCATCATCGGAATGGCACTCGGCATGTCGCCGATCCTCCGGCAGGCGCAGGAAAAAACGCAAGGCTTCCTGCGTTCGGTCAGTCCCGTCGACGGGGTGGCCCGGCTGACCAGCTTCCGCAGCCTTCCGCACTACCCGCTGATCGTCAGCGCGGGCTTCGGCGAGGCGGAGTTCATGGCCGAAACCTGGGCGCGGCAGCGCGCCTACTCCGTCGGGGCCAGCCTGACCACCGCGCTGCTGCTCGTCCTGGCCACGCTGGTGATGTTGCAGAGCCGCGCCCAGGAGCGATCCCATGCCACGCTGGACGAGGCGGCGCGGCATCTGCGCGCCAGCAAGACGAAGCTGCGCGACATCGCGGAGACGGCGTCCGACTGGTTCTGGGAGATGGACGCCGATCTGTGCTTCGCCGGCGTATCCGGAGCCTATGCCGGCTCGATCCGCGATCCCGAACTGTACCGCGGCCGGCGCTGCGAGGACATCGCCCAGCGCGAGGCCGGCGACGGCGCCTACTGGGAGGAACACCGCCGCACCCTGGAGGATCGGCAGCCCTTCCGCGATTTCGAATTCGCGGTCCGCGGACCGGACGGCGACACCCGCATCTGGTCGCTCAGCGGCAAGCCCGTCTTCGACGACCAGGGCAACTTCGCCGGTTACCGCGGCTCCGGCTCCGACGTGACGGAACGGCGTCGGGCGGAACGGTCGCTGAGCGACAGCGAGCGGCGCTACCGCGCCATGTTCGCCGCGGTCGGGCAGCCCATCGTCGTCACCGATCAGAACGCCGTGATCACCGGCTTCAACCCGGCGGCGGAGGCCTTCTTCGGTTTCCACGAGGCGGAGATGATCGGGCGGAGCGTCACCGCCCTGATGCCGGACGGGCAGGCCAGCAACCACGACCGCCTGTTCCGGGATTACCAGTCCAGCGGCCGCGGCAGCCCGAGCGGCATGATCCGCGAGGTGCCGGTCCGGCGCGCCGACGGCACGCTGGTGCCAACCGAGATCGCCCTGTCGAGCTGGCGGGCCGGCGGGCGCGAGCATTTCATTGGCGTCTTCCACGACCTGTCCAAGGCCAAGCAGATCGAGGCCGACCTGCGCCGCACCCGCGACAGCGCCGAACACGCCAACCGGATGAAGAGTGAGTTCCTGGCGACCATCAGCCACGAGATCCGCACGCCGATGAACGGCGTCCTGGGCACGCTGACCCTGCTGGACGACGACGGGCTGAAACCGGAGGAGCGGCGTCTGGCCGGCGTCGCCCGCCGTTCGGCGGAAAGCCTGCTGCGGCTGCTCGACGACATCCTGGACTTCTCAAAGCTGGAGGCCGGGCGGATCGCCATCGAGGAGGAGACCTGCGCGCCCGCCGACCTCGTGGAGGCGGTGATGGCGGTGTTCCAGCCCTCGGCTGCGGACAAGGGGCTGTCCCTGTCCTGCCACATGCTGCCCACCGTTCCGGAGGCGGTGGTCACCGATCCGGCCCGCCTGCGGCAGATTCTGTTCAATCTGGTCGGCAACGCGGTGAAGTTCACCGGCGCCGGCCATGTGGCCGTGCGTGCCCGCCGCGGCGCCGATCTGCCGGACGGGCGCTTCCTCCTGGAGTTCGAGGTGGAGGACAGCGGCATCGGCATCGCCGCGGAGTCCATCCCGTCGCTGTTCGACCGCTTCACCCAGGCCGACAGCTCCATCACCCGCCGTTACGGCGGCTCCGGGCTGGGGCTGGCGATCTGCAAGGAGTTGTGCGGGCTGCTCGGCGGAACGATTTCCGTCACCAGCGCGCCCGGCAAGGGAAGCCTGTTCCGTTTCTCGGTCGCCTGCGCGCCGGGCGATCCGGCGGCGCTGCGCCACGCCGCGGAGGCGCCGCGGGGCATCCCTCTGCCTCCGTTGCGGGTTCTGGCGGTGGACGACAACGCGGTGAACCGGGACATCGTGCGCGGCCTGCTGGTGCGCGGCGGGCACAGCGTGGTCACCGCCGCGGACGGGGACGAGGCGGTGCGGACCGTGGAGCGGTCGGGGGAGCCCTTCGACGTTGTCCTGATGGATGTTCAGATGCCGGGCATGGACGGGCTGACCGCCACCCGCCTGATCCGCGCCTTGCCGACGCCGCGCAACGGAGTGCCGGTGATCGCGCTGACCGCCCACGCCTCGGGCAGTTCGCTTCCGGAATGCATGGCGTCGGGCATGAACGGGTTCGTGCCGAAGCCCTTGCGTCCGGCGGCGCTCGACGCGGCGATCCGCGCGGTCATCGACAGTTCGGCTGACAAGGCGGCTGACAAGGCGGCTGAGGAGCCGGTTGACGAGGCGGTTCGGGAAAGCGCTCCGGTGGCGGAGTTGCTGGACCGTGAACAGGTGGACAGCGTGGCCGACGCGCTCGGTCCGGAGTTCTGGTCCGAGGCCTTGGAGGGCTTTTCCCGCACCGCGCGGGAGCAGGTGGCGCAGATCAGCGCCGCCCTGGCCGCCGGTGACGAGCACCGCCGCGCCGCCCATACGCTCAAGGGGCTGTCCTGGAACATGGGGGCGAAGCGGCTGGGCGACCTCGCGCTGGCGCTGGAAAGGGCGCCACCAGACGAGGCCATGGCCCTGGCCGGAAACCTGGAAGGCGTGCTGAAGGACAGCGTCGAGGCATTGTCCGGACCCTTGTGAGGGTAAGGGCAGTGCCTCGGACCTGTCCCGGCCTCGTCAGGAGGCGGGCATCTCGCCGGTCACCCAATAGTCCACGCGCTGCTTGTTGTTGGCGATGTAGTTGTCGATCGCCTTCTCATAGGAGGTGCCGTCGGCCTCCAGCATGATCGCCTCCAGATCCTCCAGCGGCAGATACATGCGAGTCAGGAACTCCGCGACCTTGGGGTGATCCTGGTAGAAAGTCTTGCGGGCCATGACGTGGACCCGCTCCAGCCCGCCCAGCGAGCCCTTCGGGTCCTCCAGGTAGCGCAGCTTCCACTTCGCGAACATCCAATGCGGGCTCCAGGCGGTGACGGCGACCCACTCGTCACGCTTCACGGCGCGGCCGAGGGCGGCGGTCATCGCGGCGCCGCTGGCCGACACCAGCTCGTAGTCGTTCAGACCGTAGTCCTTCAGCGCCTTCTCCGACGCTTGCATCAGGCCCGAACCGGGGTCGATGCCCTGGATCTTGCCCTTCAGCTTTTCCCGGATTTCCGGCTTGGCGAGGTCGGCGATGGTCTTCACCTGATCCTCCGGCACATAGTCCGGCACGGCCCAGCCCAGGCGGGCGCGGGTGTAGAGCATGCCCAGCGGCACGATGTCCTTGCCCACCTTGTCCAGATAGGAGGCGTGGGTGGTCGGCAGCCAGGACATCATCATGAAGTCGAGGTCGCCCTTGGCCAGCCCCTGATACTGCAGGCCGATGTCGGCCAGCACCAGCTCGACCGGCTGATCCAGCCGTTCCTGGATGAGGCGTTGGGCGAGCTTGGTCACCGCCTCGGCGTCGGACCAGGCGGTCCAGCCGATGCGGACCGGCTTCTTGTCCTCCGCAGCGAGGCTCGCGGAGGACAGGGCGGTGCTGCCGATCACGGCGACGACGCCGAGGGCCATCATCTTCAGAAACGTGCGTCTCATGCAAAAAATCCTTTGTTTTGTATGGCTTTGGGGATGGCGGTTCATCCCGCTTCGGTGACTCCGTGCGTGGGAGACAGGTGCGCGTCGTCCTTCGGCCGATCCGTGCGGCGGCGGTTCAGCAGGGAGCGCAAGGCGGACCGGGGGGAGCGGCCCCCCGCGTCCGGGTTTCCGAAACTCTGGGTGATGCGGTCGAGCAGGATCGCCAGGATCACCACGGCCAGTCCGCCCTCGACGCCGAGGCCGATGTCCAGCCGCTGGATGCCGCGCAGCACCTCGTTGCCGACGCCGCCCGCCCCGATCATCGAGGCGATGACGACCATCGACAGCGACAGCATGATGGTCTGGTTGATGCCGGCCATGATCGACGGCAGCGCGGTCGGCATCTGCACCTTGAACAGCAGCTGGCGCGGCGTGCAGCCGAAGGCGAGGCCGGCCTCGACCAGCTCGTGCGGGACCTGCCGGATGCCCAGGCTGGTCAGGCGGACGACCGGGGGCATGGCGAAGATGATCGTCGCGATGATTCCCGGCACCCGGCCCAGCCCGAACAGCATGGCCGCCGGGATCAGGTAGACGAAGGCCGGCATAGTCTGCATCAGGTCGAGCGCCGGACGCACCACCGTTTCCACGCGGTCGTTGCGCGCCGAGACGATGCCCAGCGGAACGCCGATGGTCAGGGCGATGGCGGTCGCGGTCAGCACCAGCGCCAGCGTGTCCACCGTCTGGTGCCACATGCCCAGCCCGGCGACGACCAGCAGCGAGGCCGCGGCGAACAGCGCGAAGCGCCAGCCGTTCCGCCACAGCCCGATCAGCACCACCATGGCGGCCAGCGCCACGCCGGGCAGCGAGGTCAGGGCGGCCTGGACGCCGTCGGCGACCGCGCCGACCACGAGGTCGATGCCGTCGAACAGCCATTGCGCGTGGTCCAGCAGGAACATCACGGCGGCGTCGGCCCAATCGCCGATGGGAAGCTTGAACTCCATGGTCAGCGCGTCCGTCCAAGGGTTTCCAGATAGGCGGTCTTGGAGATCGCCCCGACATAGGCGCCCTGCCCGTCCACCACCGGCAGCGGACACGGCGCCGACGCGATGCGCGGCAGCACCTCGTCCATTGGCAGGTCGACGGGAAGCGGCTCGATGCCCGGCAGCAGCGCCTCGTCCAGCGTGGCGGAGCCGTTGCGCCGCTCGATGGCGGTGACCAGCGTTTCCACCGACACCACGCCGTGGAAGCGGCGGCGGCCGTCCTGGACATAGCCGAACTCGCGGTCGCGCTCGCGCAGCTGGCGGACGGCGGCGCGCGGGCCTTCGCCGGTGTGGCGGATCAGAGTCACCTGATCGCGCCGGGCGATGTCGCCCGCCGTCAGGATCTTGGTGACGTCGATGTTGCGGAAGAAGGAGCGGACATAATCGTTGGCGGGCTGCTTCAGGATCTCGTCCGGGCGCCCGACCTGGATGATCTGGCCGCCTTCCATGATGGCCAGCCGGTCGCCGATGCGGATCGCCTCGTCCAGATCGTGGCTGATGAAGACGATGGTGCGCTGCCGTTCGGCCTGAAGGCGCAGCAGCTCGTCCTGCATCTCCGTCCGGATGAGCGGGTCGAGGGCCGAGAAGGCCTCGTCCATCAGCAGGACGGACGGCTCGTTGGCGAGCGCGCGGGCCAGACCGACGCGCTGCTGCATGCCGCCCGACAGCTCCCGCGGGAAGCTCTCCGCGTAGGCGCCGAGGCCGACCGCGTCCAGCGCCTGCTGCGCCTTGTCGCGCCGCGCCTTCACGCTTTCCCCGGCGATCTCCAGCCCGAAGGCGGCGTTTTCCCACACCCGCAAGTGCGGCAGCAGGGCGAAGGACTGGAACACCATGCCCAGGTCGCGCCGCCGCAGCTCGGTCAGCTCGGCGCGCGACAGCTTGGTGATGTCCCGCCCGTCGATCCGGATCTCGCCCGCGGTCGGGTCGATCAGTCGGTTGAGCATCCGGACCAGCGTCGATTTGCCGGAGCCCGACAGGCCCATGATGACGAAGATTTCGCCGGCCTCGACCTCGAATGTGGCGTCGAGGACGCCGACGGTCTGGCCCGTGCGCTTGAAGATCTCTTCCTTGGAAAGACCCGCCTTCAGCAGGTCGAGCGCCTGACGTGGGTGGCGCCCGAAAATCCGGGTAACGCCGTTTACGGCGATTTTCGCGGTCATCCGCTGATGCCTCCGCTCTTGGCAAAATGCGTGTGGTTCCGGACCCCGAAAGGGACCGGTCCGTCGTGCAGCCTTCATTGGAAGCAGGGGGAAGCAGGGGCGTGCCGGGGTGGAGAGGCACGCAAGGCAAGGACTTTCGTCCGCACGCCAGCAATTTTGACAGCCGCGTTGCGACCGCCTCCCGCCAACCACAGGGAAAGTAAAACTACATGAGAAAACGCAGAAACAGCGAAGACTCATGAAATTGAAGGCTATATGAACAAGAAAACAGTTTTATCTATGCATGCATACCGCTGTCACCTCTGAAACAGACTGGGGTTGTAGGGAAATGCGCACACGGAATGGCGCTCCTGAAGCGCGTTCAAGAGAGCAATTCCTGGCCGCCACTGACAAGAGGCTAACAAACTTTAGGAGAGATTTGAAGCCTTTTTATGTCTTGGTTGGATATGGCACCGGATCAATGTCGTCCAACCGTGAGATTGAAGGCTTATTGTCCTAGGGTCTGTTGACATTCATCGGGTTGCCAAGACGGTCGCTACGAGTTGGATGGCCGCCGCGAAACTGGTGTCGGTTTTGTCGTAGCGGGTGGCGATGCGGCGGAATTCCTTGATCTTACAGAAGAAGTTCTCGACCAAGTGCCGCC
>NZ_JBFUHT010000065.1:0-22056 GCF_056402275.1 Azospirillum sp. P4_B5 | reverse complement strand
ATCACGCTGCGGCGCGCCTGCGGGTCGCGGATGGCGTTCAGCAGGCCGTCGCGGGCGTTCAGCGGTTCTCCCGCGACGTACATCTGCGTCACGAACCGCCCGGTGCCGGGCACGATCACCGCGTAATGGATGTGCGGCGTGCGGCCGGGATAGGGCACCGGCTTGATCGTCCGGAACCGATAGCCTCCGTCCGAGGCCACCGCCGCCCGCCCGTAGCCCTGGAAGTTTCCGTCGAACCGGTCGTGACCGGGTGCGCGCGGATGCCGGTAGATCCCCTGGGCGTCGCACTGCCAGATTTCGACCACCGCGCCGGAGACCGGCCGCCCGGCGCGGTCGAGGATCCGTCCTCCGATGTGGGCAACGGTGCCCAGTGCCTGGGCGGCGGCCCCGTGAACCCGGACGAGGTCGTGGTCGACGTCCGCGGGCAGGCTGGTCGGGTAGAACGGGCCTTCCGTCTGGCCGGGCGTCGGGACGAGGGTCGTGGCGCGGGCCGGTCTGGAGAGCAGGACTGTGGTGCTCAGCGTGGCCATGCCCGCCATCAGGGTGCGACGGTTGACGCTGCGGTGTTCCGGCATGGCCGCCTCCCGTTCTGCGTTCCGGATGCACGCCGGCGGCGGGCAATCCTGCCCACGTCATATGGGGCGCGGACGCGCTGCCGGTGAGAGGGGATCCAAGGCGGATTCCAGCGGCGATGGGCGGGAATGCGAACGCATTGAGAACATTCGGCAAGTGCCGTATCGTCGCTTTCCTGGTGTGCTGCCTCCTTCAGGTTCTCGAAGGGGTCGGCCGACAGCTGGAGAATGGGAACCGCGGGCGCGTGCGGAGTGGAGCGAAATATGGCGATGAAGGTGTTCGTGTGGTCGCGCGCCGAAATCGAGGACGGGGCCGCGGAAGGCGCCGATGCCGTGATCTCGGTGCGGATGCAGGCCGATCGCGGATCGTTCGAAACCCTCGATGCCGCAATGGCGCAGGCTGTCCTGGGCGACGTGGGCGCCATGCTGGTCCTACGCTCCGACGACATCGGCGTGCCGCGGCTGGGGGCGCAACGCGGGCCAACGGACGAGCAGATCGCTATCGTGATCGATTTCGCGCGGGCGATCCGCGCCGGCCAGCCCGACGCCACGCTGGCCATCCAGTGTGAACACGGGCGAAGCCTGTCCCCGGCGTTGGCCCTGGCGGTTCTCGCCGACGAGCTCGGCGCCGGCCGCGAAGCCGAGGCGGTGCAGCGGCTGCTCCGGCTGGACCGCGATGGGATCATGGCGCCCAATCCCCTGGCGGTGCGGCAGGCCGATGATCGGCTGTGGCGTTACGGCGCCCTGGACGCGGCGTTGGCGGCGCTCTCCCCCCGCTATTCGGCCGTCCGGGAGCATTGGGGCCGGGTGGCGGCCGATCCCGCCGGCGCGCGGGCCGCACCGCGTCCTCGCGGCGGCCGGTCGAAGAAGCGCTTCCGGGAGATCGGCCGGGACACTCCGGACGTCTGGGAGTAGCGCCATCCTTCGCCGATGACGGCTTGCCGCGCCAACTCGTGCCTTCCTTCGAACCCTGTCGCCGGGACAAAGCAGCTGAACATGGGATGGGGAAATGGCTGTGGGCGAATACCGAGGCGCCCTGACCACACGGTGCGGACAACGCGCGAGCGAACGGCTCCGGTCAGCGATGCTTGTTGCGCACATCTATCGCGCCCGGTCCGTTGTTTCCTGTTCAGGGCGTGGATCCACACATCCAACCATCAGGAGCAGCCATGGCCATGGCCGAAGGGTGGACGATGACGGTACGGCGTTGCGGATTCGTGGCGGCCGTTGCCGTCCTGACGGGGTCTTGCGCCAACCCGCAGGCGGAGCTGGCGTTGCGCGCCCCAACGGCCATGGTCGGCATGAGCAAGGGGGATCTCATGGCGTGCGCCGGCGTACCGGAGCGCATGACCGCCGCCGGCGACGCCGAGTTCATGGTCTACACCCGGCAACAGACGCTCATCGACCGCGATGTCGATTGGGAGCCCAATCCATGGCTGGGACCGCGGGGACCGCTCCTCTGGGAGCCCGATGTAACGACCTATGTTCGGACCTACCGGTGCGAGGCCACGGTCGTGCTTCGTGAGGACCGCATCGTCGAGGTCCGCTACAACCAGAACCGCGACGCGACCCTCTGTTACCAGATCGTCGGCAACTGCGTGCGGTAGACACGCGAGATCACATCGCTGCGTGTCGATCAGGCCCCTTCAGGGCATCGTACGAAAGGACCCGTTTTCTGGCAGAGCAAGTTTGGGGAGCAGGTCAAACCCCACCACCTTCTTAGGCGGCTTCGGTGTTGAGGGGAGCGGGGGAACCCTCCCAGAGGGCCGGGGTGGGGCTATCCCCGCAGGTACAGGGGAACCGGGTCGAAGTCTTTCCCCATATCGCGGAGCAAGGGTCTATCCCCGCAGGTGCGGGGGAACCGCCATTCGCGACCGCCTTGACGCGCGGAAGAAGGGTCTATCCCCGCAGGTGCGGGGGAACCGAAGCGCTGAGGAATGGGAAGGCGTGTGTGTGGGGTCTATCCCCGCAGGTGCGGGGGAACCCCCCATGCGGGGCGAAACCGTCAACCTTCGTCGGGTCTATCCCCGCAGGTGCGGGGGAACCGTGGAAGTATAGGCAGCCGGTCTTGGTCCAGAGGTCTATCCCCGCAGGTGCGGGGGAACCCGACCAACCCGTCATTGAGGCTTATCCGGAGAAGGTCTATCCCCGCAGGTGCGGGGGATCCGACGCCACGGACATTGGCTCATACCTGGACTGGGGTCTATCCCCGCAGGTGCGGGGGAACCCCGGTGAGGAGGTGTTGCGCCGCCATGGAGGCGGGTCTATCCCCGCAGGTGCGGGGGAACCTTAGGCCCCCTAGCTTCTGTCCCTGGTGTCCAGGGTCTATCCCCGCAGGTGCGGGGGAACCAGCGTGCTGACCACCTCCATGCTGCCCAGGTAGGGTCTATCCCCGCAGGTGCGGGGGAACCCAACTCCAGACCACCAGCATGATCATCAGGCAGGGTCTATCCCCGCAGGTGCGGGGGAACCATCCAGGTCCGGTTGGCCGCCGCGCGCGGTCGGGGTCTATCCCCGCAGGTGCGGGGGAACCATCGTCCGGGCGCTGGAGAAAGCCGGTCTGGTGGGTCTATCCCCGCACCTGCGGGGGAACCTCCGGGCCTCGGGGTACTCCCACCAATCGTCGGGGTCTATCCCCGCACCTGCGGGGGAACCGGATAGCCGCTTAATTGGATTGAAGCCGCCGAGGGTCAATCCCCGCACCTGCGGGGGAACCCAGACCTACCGGACCTCGCGACCCCTCTTGAGGGGTCTATCCCCGCACCTGCGGGGGAACCACGGCGTCGGGCTTCTTGCGCAGCATGGCGCCGGGTCTATCCCCGCACCTGCGGGGGAACCTGGTGGGCGCCTCGGCCTTCCAATTGTCATTGGGGTCTATCCCCGCACCTGCGGGGGAACCTTGCCCGAACCGGACTTGCCGACCACGATTACGGGTCTATCCCCGCACCTGCGGGGGAACCCGGCGGTCGCCTTGAACGCCTCCTGCTGCACGGGGTCTATCCCCGCACCTGCGGGGGAACCGTACCCTGATAGTTCTTCGTTTCCTTGTCGTAGGGTCTATCCCCGCACCTGCGGGGGAACCGATGCACTCTTCCAGCAGCGCGTCGTAGAAGGGGGTCTATCCCCGCACCTGCGGGGGAACCCGCATCCGGCGGCCTTCCTTCTCCGCCTTCCGGGGTCTATCCCCGCACCTGCGGGGGAACCTCTGCCAAGTAAGATACTGACTCTGTTCACATTGTCAAAGAACCAGTCGTCATCGCCGCCGCAGTGGGTGTCGGACGAGAAGGAAGGCGTCGTGCGTGACGACATCTTCAGGCGGAGCGCCAAAACACGCAAGGCCAAGACCGCCATCGGCGATCTTATCGGACAGCTCATCATGACAGCGCCCAGGCACAGCGCGTCATGCCATTCTCTCGAGAAACGGGGCCTTCAGGAAACCCGGTGCGTTGCACGGCGTCCTGAGCACCCTTCCGCATGCAGAGCGCCATGGTGCAGCCGAGCAGGATCGTCCTCTCGGCCGCGAGCACAGACCGATTCACGACAGGCTTCCACGAGTGAGATCTGGACAGTCCAGGCCTGGACACGATATAACTGATAATGCTTACTTTTTCGCTGCAGTTGTCAATTTGAGAGGCTGCCATGAAGAATGGGACCTTGCCGACCCGGATCATGCACGACCTACGACGCAGCAATGACAAGGTGGTCGCCTCGGGATCGCTCGTGGGGCGGTATGGTTCGAGTTCAACGGTCAGTCGCGCCTTACGGAAACTTGTGGAAGCACAGCAGCTCGAGCCGGTCGATCGCGGGCTTTACCGGGTGCTGCCCAACGAGGATGCCCGCCTTGCTTTCGACAGGGCCTGGAGCAATCCCGGGGCAGAATTCGATCCTGACAAGCGCATTGCGGTCACGCTTGCGAGGCCGACATTTCGCGATGTGGTTCGGCTTTGCAAGTCGTACGGTGTGCGTCGTGTGCGTCGCGTCTTGTATACACTCGAGGAAAGACACGACATACCGGCCCCAATGGCTTCCGATTGGCGCCACCGGCTGGACAACATCGAGCGAGGATTTCATGACGCTGCGCATCGACTCGTTGCCACCTGAAACCAAGCGCCTCCTCGATACCATCTCGACTTACGATGAGATCAGCGATTTTGTCCTGATCGGCGGGACCGCTCTTGCCCTGTCCTGGGGTCATCGTCGCAGCGAAGATCTCGACTTCGCGATTCCGCGCACGCGACTGCCGCGGCCGATCTGCGATCGGATACTCGAGCGCCTTGAGACCGATGGGTGGGAGATCGAGGACGTCGGCAATGAGATGGCACGCCTGTACGCCGAAAACGACGGCGAAGACCTCGCGGATACCCAGCAGGATTGGCTGTGCCGGTTTGGTGGCGGCATAGGTGTCAAACTGACGTTTTTCGCCGAGTATCACCCTAAGCGGCACCCTCCCTATACGAGGGATCACTTGCGTTACCGCCAAGTCAGGATCATGCCGCCGGAGGGTATCTTCGAACTCAAGAGCCAAGTGATCATGCGGCGCAAGACCTCGCGCGACCTGTACGACATCTGGGCGTTCCTGGAACGCGGTCGGAGCGTCGATGAAATCCTGGAAGAGGCGCGAAAAGAAGCCCGCCACTGCTCGTACGAGACCCTGCGCTCGCGGCTCCTCCTCAAAAACCTGCCTTTGTACGACCCTGGCTTAAAGGCCCTGGTTGCCGATGGACCGAAGGATTTCGCCGCCGTCAAAGCCGCTCTGCTGGTCCACCTCGACCGCTACGAGCAGCGGATCGCCGCCACCATGCTGGCCGAAGACAACGGCGACCCCAGCAATACCCCGTGACGGGTGTGCCAACTCCCGAGTATGCGAGCTGCCTTCCAATTCCAGGGCAGCCGCGCAGTCGGCCGTTTGCTTCGGTAAAGGCGTTGCTGGACCGCGCAGAGCGTCAGGACGGGATCGGACGTCCTGAGAGCCGCCGCCGTTCCGCGGCATGAGGACGTCCGGAAGCATTGCTCCAAGGAAAGTCGCACTTCGGTATCATAGCATACTATGATATGCTGTGATCTCTCATTGGGACGCGTGGAGGCGGGGTCGTTCCGTCGCGTGAGCACTACGAAGAGAGTGCGGCAAATTGCCGCACATCTGCGGTCGGAAACGTCATGTCATGACATGAGACACATCATGACGCGGGTTCGGCAACAATCGAACGGAACTCGGCAAAAATCCGGCCTATCGGCGGAAAGTCGGGCACGTTGCGACGTCGCAACCCTTGTCTCGATCCGCTCGCTCAGTTTGCGCAAGTGCTTGGTTTTTGCAACCGAGAAACCAATCCTTAACCCCTGAGGCCTGACACGCGTCCGTCGCCACGGTTCTCTTCCGACACAGTTTGCCCGATAATTTGCGCAGCCTGAGAGGGCAAGCCTGGACGTCTCCTCCTGAGTCGGACGGGTCCATTCCAACTGTATGACCGTCGCGAAGGCCCGCCGACATGACCCTCGCCGCCCAGCATTCCCCGTGTGACGGGGCAACCACCGCCGCCATCGGCCCGATGGCCGGAGCAGCGAAGAACACGGTCGCCTCGCCGGCCCTCGACAGCACGATCCATCTCGCCATGCGCATCCTCGACCTCGCCGTCCAGGACGCGTTCGGCCGAATCCCCCGGAACCAGGCGCGCAACAAGGGCAGGGGGTTGGAGTGGGGCAGGGCCGATCTCCAGGCCAAGGCCCTCGTGTGGATCATCGGCACGACGCCCGCCGATCGCGAGGACTTCGCGGCGATCTGCGACCTCGCCGGCGGCGATGCGCCGGCTCTCCGCGAGGCGTTCCTCGGTCAGATCGTCGACGGCGGCGTTCTCACCGCGGAAGAGATCGCCGACGCGGCGGCCAAACGCTGGCGGGCGCCGCGCATGCGCGAGCATCTGCTCGGCCGCATGGCCTCCGGTGAGGCGGACACCGTTGCCGCCCGCTGACGGCGACCACAAGATTTAAAAAAAAGCGGACGATCTTTTCGCGAGTGCTCGAACCCCGCTCCACCGCCTCGGCACACTGACCCTCGACACCACTTTAATGCGAGGCGTTCGTGGACGCGAAGAAGCGCGGTGTGGAGGTGACGGAGCCCGGGCGTCCTTTCGTCATCGACGTAGAACCGCTGGAGATCATCGATGCCCCCCCGGCGGCGCCGATCCGCCCCATCGGATCGGCGGTGGCCCGCCGGGCCGCTTCGCCGGCGGCCGATCCGGTCCTGTTTGTCAGTGAACATCCCGTGGATCGGCGGCGCCGTCTCGACGCCGAACGCAAACGGCGCTCCCGGGCGCAGCAGCGCGAGACGGCAACGGCGACGCGCCGCCGCCACCGCTTCGCCGCGGCGGCGGCGCTGATCGCCATCCCCTGTTTCGCAGTCGCCGCGGCGGCCTTCACTTACGACCGCTGGTCCTCCACCAGCGCCGAGGTCGCGGGGGTCGGCGCCGCCGTCGACGCCGTGGGCAGCGACGTTCGGCGGGTCGGTGGAACCCTGTCGGCGTCCATGGCCGGTCTCGGCCTGTCCGTCGCGGGGGTCGAGGAGGCCCTCGCCGGCGTCTCCGGCCAGTTGGCCGCCATCCCCGACACGCGCCCGGACCTCGACCGCATCGCGGAGACCGCCGACGGCCTCGGCCGCCGGATCGGCACACCGGCCCAGGCGACCCAGGTCGACAGCGTGCTCGCCGCGGCCAACGCCATCGGCTCGCGCGTCGACCAGCTGTCGATGCAGGTGGCGGCGCTCGACAGAAAAGTCCGGCTGGCACCGCCCGCCGCGATGGCCGCCGCGGCCCCCATCTCCCTCACGCCCCCGGCCGACTGCGTGCCGTCCGACGACCGCGACTGGTGGGCACGCCAGGGAGAGCATCTCGAGACGACCTTGCGCCGCTGGGCGGCCAAGGCGTGCTGGAGCCTCGTGTGGAAGATCCACGGCTTCTACGAATGGGAGGTCGACGCGCGGTTCACCGACGAGGAAATGCGCGACGCCGTTCGCGCGGCTTTGCGCGCCTTCCAGCGGGCGCCGGTCCGCCCGGTCGGGGAGGCCTTCCCGGACAACCGCACCCTCGTCATCTCCCCCGCAACCGACGACACCGGTGGCTGACATGCCTTTTCACGCTGCCCGCCTCGGCGGGTGCCTCCTCGCCGCCGCGGCGGCGCTCGGCGGATGCACGGCGCTGGACGCCAAGCGCACCGCCACCGCCCAGGCCCAGGACGCGGCGGCTCTGACCGCGGTGGCCCAACGGCCGGCCCGGGCGGCCGCCGCGGACCCCCTGCGGGAAAGCCGGGGCGCCTATGGCGGGAGCATCTTCACCCCCTCCGTCCACGGCGATCCCCTGCCCGCGCGTCTGGAAGGCCCCACCGGCTTCGGCTTCTCAAGCCAGGTCGGGATGACGGTCCACGAGCTGGCCGCCGCCTTCACCGCGGAAACCGGCGTGCCGGTCCGGGTCCGCGACGCCGCTCTGACGCCGGCTCCGGGGGCGGCCGGCACGCCGTCGGGGAACCCGGGGCCGAACGCGGAGATCGCTGCCCTGATCGCCAACTCCAACGCCAATCTGCTGCCGGGGTTGGGGGGCGTCGCAACCGCACCGGCCGCCGGAGCCGGAGCGTCGCTGCGCTCCGGTCAGCCGACCATGGTCTTCGACTTTCCGGCGGGCCCCTTCTCGCGGGCTCTGAGCACGCTGGCCGGCCGCTTCGGCATGGAATGGGAATACCGGGGCGGTGCCGTCGAGCTGTTCCGCTACGTCACGCGCAGCTTCCAGATCGCCGCGCTGCCGACCACCAACACCTACACCGTGTCGAGCGGCGGCTCCGGCGGTGGCGGTGGCGGCGAGAACCGGCAGGCCGGGGGCGACACGGGCAGCAGCGCCAGCACCGGCCTCTCCCAGGAGGCGACCAGCTCGGTGCAGCTCAAGTTCTGGGATGAGCTTCGCGAGACGCTCTCCACCGTCGCCGGCACCGACTCCCGGATCGCCACCTCGCCGTCCACCGGCACGGTGACGGTGACGGCGACCCCGGGCGCCATGCGCTCGGTCTCCCGCTTCATCGCCGAAACGAACCGGCGGCTGTCGCGGACCGTCGCCATCACCGTCCAGGTGCTGTCGGTCCGCCTCGAGGACAGCGACGCCTACGGCCTCGACCTCAACCTTCTGTTCCGCCAGGCCGACCTGAACCTGCGCTTCACGGGGCCGCCGTCGGGGCTGGCGACGGGCACCGGGTCCGCCACGATCGGCATCATCGACAGCGCCGGCAGCAACTTCCGCGGCTCCTCCCTCGCCGTTCAGGCTCTCACCGGGACGCAGAGGGCCGTCGTCGACTCCGGCGAGTCGGTCACCACCTCGAACAACCGGCTGGCGACCAAGCGCGTGGTGCTGCGCAACGACTACGTCCGCTCGGCCGGGTCGGCGGTGACTTCCGGCGGCGGAGCCGAGACGGACATCCGGACCGTCACGCGCGAAACCGGCTTCATCGCGACCTTCCTGCCGCGCATCCAGGAAGACGGCAAGATCCTGCTGCAGTACGGGATTTCGCTGAGCGATCCCAGCATCTTCGAGCCCTTCGAGACGGGCGGCGTCACCGTGCAGCTGGAGCGCGGCTCGGCGTCGGAGGCGAGCAACGAGATCGCCCTGCCGTCGGGCGCCACGCTCGTCGTCAGCTCCTTCGCGTCGAACCGCACCACCAGCGACGCCCGCGGCACCGGCAACCCCTACAACCTGCTGCTCGGCGGCGGCATTTCCGGCGGCGTCGAACGCCGTCAGGTGATCGTCCTGATCACGCCGGTGGAGCTTGCCGATGGTCTGCGCGCCGACGACGGGACCGGCAAATGGGCGTTGCCGGACATGCCCGAGGGCCTGCGTCCATGACGGCCGACGCCCTGCTGCCGGTGGTCGCCGACGCCGATGCGGCCGGGTCCGGCCGGAGGGCCGATCCCGCCCCGGCCTGCGTGATCGAAATCGACGGCCGGCTGTACATCGCCGGCCTCGCCTGGCGCTCGCACCTCGACATGGCCGTGCGGCTGAAAAGCGCCGCGACGGCCGGGGCGCGGCGCGCGGGTGCCAAGCGCATGGTGCTGCGCGAGCGCGCCCGGCAGTACGGCGTCCCCACGGTTCCCCTTCCGCCGGGTGCCGCGGCGCGGAGCGCCTGGAGCCTCGCGGCCGTGCTCGCCGACTCGATTCACGGCACCTGGGTCGGCGCCTGGCGCCTGCAGGATCGCCGTTTCATCGTCATCGTGGTCGGACCGTCCGGCATCCTGCCCGACGGCGATCGCGTCTTCGGCGACGAGACCGCGGCGCGCGATCACGTCGAGACCGTCACCGCCTCGACGAGCTGGCGGCACCTTTACGTGCCGGTGGAGTGGGGACTGGCCGAAGCCAAGCCGGTGCCGCTGGAGCGTCTGCTCCAGCAGGCCCGGGCGCTGAGCAAGGCGGGGCAGCTCCAGTCCGTCGAATCCGGAATCGGCCGGCTGCCCGCCGCGGCCGGGCTGGCCGTGTTGCTCGCCGCCGGCGGTGCGCTCTGGTGGGCGACCGTCCGGACACCGGCCGTCGTCTCGCTGCCACGGTTGGCGACCCAGCCGTCCACGCCTTCGGTGTCCCTGAGCTGGACACCGGCCGCGGCGGGCTTCGGCGCCTGCCTCGATGCCTACGTCCGCGACGGCCGGCTGCGGCTCCTGCCGGGCTGGCCGGTGTCCGAGTACCGGTGCGATCCGGGCCTCGCCACGATCGGCCTGCGCATGGAAGGGCCGGTCTGGCTTCTCCGCGCCGCGGTGCCGGACGTCGCCATCGATGCCATGGCCGGAACCGCGGCCGTCCAGCGCCCTTACGCCGCCCCGCCACCCTCGAGCTGGCCGGCCGGCACGCGTCTCGGCGCGCGGGCGGACTACGCGGCTTACCTGCGCGACGCCCTGGAGCGGGTCGGCGGCACGGCGAGCCTCGACGGCATCGCCGCGCCGCTCCCCGGCGCTGCATCCGCGCAGCCCGCTTCGGCCGGACCGGCGCCCGCGGTGCGCCTGAAATGGACGGTCAGCGCCGCGGTGACGCCGTCGTACCTGCTTTCGGTTCTTCATCCGCTCCTGGCCGGCGAGATGACCAGCGCGGTCTACACCCCGTCGAGCGGGCAGTGGACTATTCAGGGGGTGCTCCATGTCGACGAGTAAAGGCAAGACTTGGCTGTGGGCCGCCATGGCCGCGGTCGCCATCGGCGTTCCGGCCGCGGGGTTTCTGGACGGGGACCCGTCGCGCCATTTCCGGACGTCCTCCGCCGCGGTGGCGGCGCCGGCGCCCGCTCTGCCGGCAACCGCACTTCCGGTCGCTCCCGGCGGAGCGACGGATGGGGTGTCGCCCGGCTTCGTCATGGGGCCGCCGACGGAGTTGCCGGACATGGCGTCGCCGCCGTCCCTGGCGCTGCGCCAGGACCAGGGCGATCCGGACCCGGAACTCTCGCGGGAGCTCGCCCGCATCGAGCGCGACCGGACCATGATCCAGCAGCTTCACCGGCTTGCCAAAGCCAAGGCGGATCTGTGCACCACCGGCTTCGGCCCACCCGACCTCTGCGTGCAGCGGGCCGGTGCCGGGCAGGCCGGGGGCGGCCAGCAGGCCGCCGCGGCCCAGACCGACGGCCCACCCGCCGGCGTGATCCGCATCGCCGTCGTCGAAGGCAAGGCCCGCGCGACCCTGGTGGTCGGCGGAGGACGCACGATCACGGTCGACGGCGCGTCGCTGTCCCGCACCCCGTCCGTTCTGCCCGACGGATCTCGTGTGGTCGCCATCGATGCGGCTGGCCGCAAGGTCGAGGTCCTCGACCCCGCCGGCCGCCGCGTCCAGCTTCCGTGGGTGCGCGGATGACGCTCAGGGATCTCGGTCATCGCCTCTTCCGCCTTCCGGTCCGCGGCTCCCGCTCGCCCGCGGTGGATGGCGCCGACGGAATCGTCCGGCTCCACGAAGGGCCGATCGCATCGCCCGCCGCCACCGCGACCGGAACCCGGCATGGCGACGAGCGCGGCCCGCGGCTTCTGACCATACCCGGCGGCGGGCTCGACGTCCCCGACGACGTCCGCCAAGCCTGCGCCCTGTACTCCGACGGCACCTTCCTGGTGCACCGTCCGCACCTGCACTCGGCGCGCATTCTCGAAACCCAGAAGCAGGCGCACGAGCGCCTCGACGTGCCGGTCCGCCCTCCCGAAGCGGTCGACCTTCCGCGTCTGTTCCAGGCCTACGGGGAATCCGCGACTCAACGCCTGCCCGACGCGACCGGCGCCCGCCAGAGGCTGCTGCACCACATCGAGCAGGCGGCGGCGGCGGGCGCCAGCGACATCCAGATGACCTGGCGGGGCGACCGCGCCGAAGTGCGCTTCCAGGTGCACGGCTATCTGACCGACGTGATCGACGAGCTGCACGCCCGCGAGGCCGAGGCGCTGATGACCACGGCCTTCTATCTCGCCGACCACAGCGACTCCTGCGAGAAGCCGGCCGAGGCCCAGAAGTCGTCGGTGACCAACCGCCGGCTGCTGCCCGCCAACGTCCTGGCGCTGCGCATGCAGTTCGCGCCGCTCGGCGACGGGCGGCATCTCAACATCCGCCTGTGCTACGCGGTCATTCCGGGCGTCGGGCAGACCCTGACGTCGCTGGGCCTCCCCGGGCATGTGCTTCGCCATCTCTACACCATGCAGCAACGGGCGAGCGGGCTTAAGACGATCTGCGCGCCGACCGAGCATGGGAAATCCACCACGCTGCATTTCTGGCTCTGCGACCTCAGCGACAGCCGGAACAACCGGCTCACCATCGTCTCCTGCGACGACCCGCCCGAAGGGCTCGATCCCCGCATCCTTCATTTCCCCGTTCCGTCGCGGGCGCCCGACGGGCGCGATCCGCTCGACGTCGCCTTCGAAACCGCCCTGCGCGTGGCGCCCCACGCCGTGCGCCTCGGCGAGTGCCGCACGCCCTGGCAGGCGCAGAAAGCCTACGAGACCGCCAATTTCGGCAAGCTGGTGGCCACCACGCTCCATTGCGACCAGGTGCTGGAGATCCCGTCGCGCTACGTCGAACTCGGCATCCCGCGGGAGACCGCCTACGCGGCCCACCGTCACGCCGGCTGGACCGGCCAGCGGCTGATTCCCTGCCTGTGCCGGACCTGTGCGGAACGGCTGACCGACGTCGCCCGGCGCGACGAGCGCCGCGCCGCCCTGCTCGACGGCTACCGCGCGGTGGGCATTCCCGTCGAGAACATCCTGGTGCGGGGTTTGGGAGTCGTCGGCAAAGAGCCCTGCCCCGAATGCTGCCACCCCGATCTGCGGGTGCCGATGCCGGGGCTCGTGCGCCGCCAGCTCGTCGCCGAATGCGTGCGGCCCACGCCAGACCTGATGGCGGTTCTGCGCGACGACATGGACGAGGCGCGCCGGCGCTGGATCGCCGGCGGCGGGACGAGCATGCGGCTCGTCGCCCACGGCCTGCTTCTCGAAGGCGTCATCGGCGCCGACGAATGCGCGGAGTTCGGCGGGTCCGCCGAGCAGATCGGCTTCGACCTACGGGCGCGTGACGCGGTGACGGCCGGCAGCGCGAGGATCGCGGCATGAGCATGACCTATGAGGACGGGGCCTACGGGGACGCGCTGGAGGAGCTGACCCGGCTGGGCGGCCTGACGAAGGACCGGCCGTGGCTCCTCCGCTACGCCGTGTTCCGCTTCGGCGCCCAGGCCCGCGCCGATCTCTACCGCGAGGTGGCGGTCTACCTGGACCGCGAGGTCCGCCTGCCCGAGGCGCTCGCCACGCTCTACGCCATCGAGACCGGCGGCGAGGAGGATGGCGACCTGGTCAGGATCGGCGCCACGAAGCTGTCGGCGCTGGGCATCCTCATCCCGTACTGGCTGCACGCCATGCGCCAGTCCGGCCAGGACTGGTACGAGGTGCTGGCCGAGATGGTGCCGAGCCGCGAGGCCCAGATGATCGGCGCCATCGGCGAGGCGGGCATGACGGGCGACGCCCTGCGCAAGCTCGCCCTGTCGATCCGGCGGCTCAACGAGGCGCGGACGAAGATCCGCAACGCGCTGCTGCCGGTCGCCTTCATGCTGCTGGTGATCGCCGGCGCCCTCTACGCGGCCAGCGTCTCGCTGCTCCCGGACCTCTTCAAGGCGTTGCCCAACATGCAGCTGCGCGGCGAAGCCGCGTCCCTGAAGGAGGCGGCCGACTTCATCCGGGACTGGGGGCTGCTCACCTGCGGCGGGGCCGTCCTGTTCATCGCCGCGGTCTGGTGGTCCCTCGACAACCTGACCGGGCGCGTACGCATCGTCCTCGACCGCATCCCGGCGTTGCCATGGGCGCTGCACCGGCAATGGACGGGTGCGTCGTGGCTGGAGGCGATGGCCCTCCTGATCGGCGCCGAACGGAAGATCCCGGAGGCTCTGCAGCTGCTGCGCGTCAACGCCTCGCCTTACGTCGCCGAGCGGCTCGACGCGCTGCTGGTGCAGGACGACGCGCGCCTCGGCGCCGCTCTGGCGCGGACCGGCTTCGGCTGGCCGGACGACCGGACGATCCGCGCCATGCGCGTCTACATGAGCGGCAACCGGCCCCAGGACGGTCTGGCGGCCCTGGCGGCCGACCAGCAGCAGGATCTGTCCGACCGCATGCTGGCCGCCGCCGGCATCGCGACCTACGCCGGCGCGAGCCTCATCGGCTGCCTGGTCGGCTGGCTGCTGTGGGCGAGCTGGGACCTCTACAAGAGCGCGGTTCCGGGTCTCGGCCCCCTGTAGCCGCGGCTGCACCGTCACGAGTCACGTCAAACAAGAAGGCAGAGCGTCATGAAAGACCTGTTAGCGTTCATCATCGTGGTCATCCTCTCGGTGGCGGGCGCCTTCTTCGGCCCGAAGATCTACGCGTCGCTGGCCGCCGGGTCGCGGGCCAACACCATGATCGAGCAGCTCACCACCGGCCGCAGCACGCTGGTGGCACGCTTCGCCAACATGGGCATCGCGCGCTTCGGAACCGGCGCCTACACCGCCGCCAACGTCATCGCCTGGCGCGTCCTGCCGGACGAGGCCATGGACGCCTCCTCGAGCGCGCTCGGCAACCCGTTCGGCGGGACCTACGCGATTTCCGGAGCGGGCCGCAACTTCCACTGGGACGCCGACACCATCCCGCAGGACGGCTGCATCGCGACGCTGACCGGCTTTCCTCCCGGTTCGGGCTACACCGGTGCCGGCGTCGCCACCTCCGTGTCCGGCCTCGGCGCCGCGACGGTCAACGCCTTCCCGATCAGCCCGAACACGGCGGCCAACGTCTGCTCCAGCGGCAACAACGCCATCCGCTTCGTGGGCGGCTGATGGATCTCGCCCTCCCCGGACTGGCCCATCTGCATGTCCTGGTCGACGCCGCCGGGGCGATCCGCAGCGCGCACGCCACCATGAGCGGCGGCGCCTGCGCGCCGGTCGAGGACGGTGGGGCTCCGCTCGACGCGCTCGTGCGCGAGGCGATGCGGGTCTGCCCCGGCCCGGGCGGCGGACGGGTCGCCGACGACCGCGTCGGTCTCTGGCGCGTCGAGCGGTACGACACGGCGCAGGGGGCGGCCCTCGTCCTGGTCCGCACGCCCTCGGTCACCGACCGCCTCGAGGATCTCGGGCTCCCCGAGGCCGTCTGTCGCATGCTGGAGGAGCTGGGCGGCCCCGCACGGCGCGGACTCGTGCTCGTGCTCGGCGACATGAACGCCGGCAAGAGCACCCTGGCCGCGACCCTCCTCAAGCGGTGGCTGGTCCGGCACGGAGGCATCGCCTTCGCCTGGGCCGATCCGCCCGAGCATGACCTGGACGGCCCGGTCGGCAGCGGATGCTGCATCTCGGTGAACATCGCCGCCGAACAGTACGGGGACGCCGTCGTCGCCGCCCGCCGCAGCCGCGCCCGCTACTTCTATTTCGGCGAGCCCCGTCTCGATCCGGCCATTCTCGCGGTGGTCCAGGCGTCGCTGTCCGGCCCGGTGTGCCTGTCGACGGCCCATGGCGCGGGCCTCATCCCCGGGCTGATCGCCTTTTCCGCGGCGGCCGCGCGCGTGGACTCCCGCGCCTACGAGCAGCTCGCCTCGGGACTGGCCGCCGCCTTCCACGTCCGGGTCGAGAGCGGCGTCCGGCGCAGCCGCCTCGTCGTCACGGAGCATCTGGTGCTCGGGCAGGGGCACGGCGACACCGGCCGCAGCCACATCCGGGCGGGCAACCTGGGCCAGCTCGGCAATCTGATCCGACCGTTGAGGGCCGCCTGATGAACTGGGCCATCGTGTTCGCGGTCACGACGGCGACCCTCGTCGCCCTCAAGGTCGCCACCGATCCGCGGCCGTCCGACCGGGTCGCCGACCGCGGGCGCGCCGCGGCGGTCGCCGAGACCACCCTGAGCGCCCACCGCGCCGCCGAGCGCTGGGTGACGGCGAATCCCTCGGCGACCGGCGCCGTGCCCCTGAGCCCGACGAACGGGAGACTTTTCGACGGGGTCGCGTCCTGCGTGGCGGCGATGCGGGTGGCGACCTGGGCGACCGAAACGGTGGGAGCTCCGGCCGCCGAGGTCGGGAGGGCGATGAGGGCGCGGCTTCAGGGCTGGCCGGCGGCCGGCGTCGCCGGCTCCGGCCGGGTGCTGGCCGGGAGCGAGAGCCGCGCGACCCTTCCCTGCGCCGTCCCCGACGGCGCGCCCGTCGTCGTCACCCCCGTCGTCATCACCCTTGCGTCGCCCTGACGGCATGGAGGCGTTGGAATGAAGGACCTGTTCGCCTTTGTCGTCGTCACGCTGCTGAGCATCGCCGCCTTCATCGGGGCCGCGCCGGCCTTGCGCCGGGCCGTCGACCAGCCGTTCGAGAACTCCGCCGCGTCCATGGCGTCGCTGGTGACCGATTCCGCCGTCGAATACATCCGGACCTACTACGGGGCGGTGCTGTCGGCCACCGCCGGCGGAACCGTCGCCCAGATCACGCCGGCGATGCTCCAGGCCACCGGCAAGCTCGATCCGGCCTTCACCGACGGAAACTACTTCGGTCAGACCCACCGCGTGCTCGTCCGCCGGCTCTCAGGCAACCAGCTTCAGGCCGCCGTGGCGACCTGCGGCGCGGCCATGCCCGAGGAGGTCCTGTTCCGTCTGGCGCCGCTGGCCGGCAAGCACGCCGGGCTGGTGTCGAGCACGGACCCGGCGACGATCCGCGGCGCCGTCGGCGGCTGGACGGTGCCGTCGTCGGCCTTCGGCGGCGTGGCCGGATGCGCCATCGCGCCCGGCTCCCTGGTCAGCGTCGTCTTCTTCGACGATGGGGCCGTCCTGTCGCCCTACATGTCGCGCCTTCCGATGCCCGAGTTCGGCACCGAGCCGAACACCATGCGGACGAACCAATACATGGGCGGCAACACCATCGAGGATGTCATGGACATCCGGCTGTCCAACGGCCAGTGGCTGTCGACCGCGCTCTCCGAGATCGATCTCGTTCAGGATGGCGCGGTCCTGGCCAAGCCGTCCTGCGTCCATGGGGTTCCGAGACTCTGGATGGCCAGCGGCGTCTTTTCCGGCAACGGGACCGGCCATCCTCTGGTCGGCGTGCAGCCCTGGGCTGAGGACAACCCGGCCGACAGTTCAACCTGGATCGTCCATGTGCCGATCTGGACCACCAACGCAGCCGGCACCGGCACAGAGTCGGCCGGCAGCGGACCGCACGGCCTCGCCATGGTCGTGCGCAAATGCCAGCAGACCTGACCATTCCACTGAGAAAGGGAGACAATCATGAAACGATCGACCGCCGCTCTTCTCGCCGCCGCTCTCCTCGGGTCCGTATCGAGTGCCCCTGCCATGGCGGGGCCGGACAGCACGTCCATCCGCCCGCCCCCCGTCGGCTCGGCGCCGCTGCGCGCCTCCAGCGCGGCACGGGCGGACACGTCCGACATCTCCGCCCGAGCGTTGCTGCTGGACAGCAACGCGACCATCGACGGGGCCCGCATCACCGGATACATCGATGGCTCAAAAATCAACGGTGCCGTGGCGAGCGCCGTGTCGGCTAACACCGCCAACCGTGCCGAATCTTCTTGGCTTGCAGACCATGCCGGCTATGCGGATAACGCGACCTATGCAGGGTCCAGCGGATGGGCTACGGGAGCTGGGCGCGCCGATCAGCTCTACAACAATTACACTGGCGGCTACGACTGGGCTTCCAATCTCCGGGTTGGTGTCGCAACAAACGCCGATCGGGCGAGCAGCGCCACGAACGCCGACCGGGCGAGCAGCGCCGGGTACGCCGATAGTTCAGGATACGCAGGTAGCGCCGGCACAGCCAACTATTCGAACAACGCGGGCTACGCCAGCAGCGCGGGCGGAACGAGCTACTACACTGGCGAATTCGTCTCGTGGAATGGTTACCAGCTACGCCGAACGTCCTCTACAGGAGTCATGCCGAACGGCGCACCAGCACGGCTTTATGCCCAATCTTTCTATTCTTCGACTGGTGACAGCTACAATCTGTATGTCACCTACTGCGCTTGGGTGAATAGCGCTGGGGGCATTATGGCGGTGACGACAACAAATTCTGGGACCTGCTACACTGGCCCAAATAATGGTAATGGTGCTGCCGATTTGCATTATTGGTAACCAGAGGCACTGCCCGCGAGATTTTCCCCGCGGGCAGTGCCTCGAAATTCTAAGTCGTCAGCATCAATAGATGATCTTGCAAAGAAGCGACGGCGGCGCTGTCGTGCCATGCCGCAGCCTTCGCCGCCGACACCCGAGCCGCAACCTCTCCCCGCAGAGCACGATCCCGCGCCAGTGACGCGGCGGTCGCCACGTAACCGTCAAGATCGGCCGCCACAAGGTCGGCCATGCCAATGTGACTCAGGATGCCGGCGGCCAGCCGTCCGCGCAGGAAGTGGCCGGCATGCGTGACGACCGGCACGTTGTAGGACAGCGCCTCCATCGCCGTGTTGAACCCCGAGAAGCCGGGCGCGTCCAGATACACGTCGAACGCGCCGAGGATCTTGTAGAACTCCGTCGGCGTGGTACGCGGCAGGAAGCGGCAAAACCGTGTCCAGTCCATCCCATGAGCGGCAAAGGCCGCTGCAAGCCGCGCCTGGAACCGCCGGGTTAAAGCGGGCACGAAGTCGTCAAAGAAAATGAACCGGCACGGCCCGGCTTGGTCAGCGATGCGCGGAAACAGATCGTCGTGTTCGGGCCGGTACTTATAAAGGGAGCCGATGCAGGCGAACAATGCCACGTCCGGCTCCTCGCCAAACCAGGACCGGTCATGCGCCGGCACTCCCTCCGTATCCGGCGCGTAGGCAGTGCCGAGGTTCGCCACGCGCAGCAAGCGCTCCCGGTAGTGCGTCTGTCCATCGGCAGGCTCCATAGCGTCGGCGCTTAGGAAAGCATCTACGGTCGGCAAGCCGGTGGTTGCCGGATGCCCCCAAGTTGCACATTGCACCGGAGCGAGGCGGAGCGCGGAGAGCTGGTGCCCGATCGTGCCCAGCGGGCCGTCGGGGTAGATCAGCACATCCGGTGTCTGCTTCGCGATGGCGCGGATATAATCCTCCATGGTCGCCTGTCGACCAATCACCGCGTCGAAGGCGCTCCGCGCCGTACGCACATCGGCGTCGTCGCCGTCGCCGGTGTGGATGCCGATCACGCTGAAGCGTTTGCGGTCGAGACCAGCCACCCAGCCCCGTATCAGGCCCTTCCAAATCGGATGGCGGTGGCGGATGTGCTGCGAGACGATTGCAACGCGCAACCGGCCATCCCGCCGCATCCGTCGCCCGATCCGCGGCACCATCTGGCCGTACCGCGCCTCGCACAACCGGGCCATCATGTCGCCGTGCTGGGTCAGTACGCCCGTTACGTCGCTGGTGCTGTAGGCGAGCAGGAAGGTTTCCGGACTGGCGGCCTCGATGGCGGCGGCGGCCAGGGCCTCCGGCGGCGCGACGGCGTAGTGCGCGGCGAGGTCACTCAGTATCCGCTCATAGGCCGTCTCGGCGGCCCGCGCGTCCTCCACGCTATCCGGCACCATCGGAATCAGGATGCGCCGTACCGCGTGGCTCGTCGCCTCAGCGTGCGGATCGAGGCGCCGTGCGCGCTCGTAGGCGGCGAGTGCTCCGGCCCGGTCGTGTTCGCTGGCGTGAACCATTCCAAGGAGCCGCCACGCACCGGCGTCCTCTGGCCAGCACGCGAGTTGCGCCCGCATCACCCGGCGGGCAGCAGAAGGGTCCTTTGCGGCAAGATACAGGTCGGCCAGAGCGCGGCGGGGCTGCGGCAAGGTGGGGTCAAGGGCGAGGGCGGCATGGTACGTCGCCGTGGCGGCGTCCTCCTGGCCAACCGACACGTAGGCGTTGCCAAGGTTTACCAACGTCGGCGCGTGGGTCGGGCGCAAGCCGCGTGCCTTCTCCAGAGACGCCACCGCGTCGCCCCTCTGCCCGAGGTCCCGCAGGAAGACCCCCAGCGTGGCATGTGCCGCCGCATAGCCAGGGTGCTGACGCACCAGTCGGCGCAGCACCGACACCGCTTCCGTCGGCCTGCCGGTCTGCCCGAGCAAGACGGCGAAGTTATAAGTGACTTCGGGATGATCCGGCGCTGCCTTGCGGAGGTCACGGTAAACTTGTTCAGCCCCCGCCAAGTTGCCACTCCGGTGAAGGTGCAGGGCATAGGACAGCGCCTTGGCAAGGTCCATCAGCGGTCTGGTCATGAGCGGTGCGGTCCTTCTGTACGGTGCAGGTGGCACCTGAGTTCAATAGCAAGCGGGAGCGGGTGACACCATGTTGTCTGGAGGGTGCCCGACCACTGCCGGCGCTTCCCCGGCGCGCGGGGCGGAGCGGTGGCGCCGGTGGCGCCAGCGACGCGGGGCGCAGCCGGGGGCGGCAGAGCGCGGCGCCGATTGCACGGAGCGGGAGGGCACGCCCTCCCGCTACTGGCAGTGAGCGTCAGCGCCGCTTGCGCTTGGCCCTTGCCTCCTCCTGCGCCCATTTCCACAGCCGTTCGGGCGGCAACTCCTGGCCCTCAACGATCCTTGCCAGACGCGCGGCGATTTCCTCTCGGTCAGCGGTCCCGAAGCAGCACGCGAGAAAGCCCTTGGCGGCACCCTGGATCACCTGCACCCGACCTCGGCCAGATCCGCGTCGGCGTACCCGGCGGCGGCAAGCAAATGGTCATCCGTCAGCGTCTCGACCGCGTTCAGCAACGTCGCCTCCTCGATGACGGCCGCGACCTCCACATAGTCGGCGCGGAGCTGGCGCAGGGCTTCGAGGCTTTGCGCGCCCAGCTCGTGATGAGCGCGACCGAGAGTGTACAAGACGTCAAGGCGATGGGGTTGTTCCTGAATGAGCTGCGCAAGCGGCTTGACCGCTAGTTGGCACCGACCCGCTTGGCATTCGAGCATTGACAGAAGATAGCGTCCGTCAAAGTCCCGCGGGGCGGCTTTCAAATGTTGTTGATACAGCTTGCGCGCCCGGTCAAGCCTTCCCTATTGATGTAGGGAAACTGCTTCTTCAAGAATATTCACCGCCTTTTTCACGTTGCCGTTCTAATTTTTTTGTTGCAGTACAGTGTGGTTGGATCAGGTAGATCCGATCTAGCATCAGCTCTCTTGTTTCTATGTGTCTGGAGAAGTCGGCGTTGATGGTGGTGGCGGCAAGCCAATCACGCCGATTTCATCGGAGAAACGAATGCGGTGTTTCTCGAAGAAGATTCGCACCTTGTCCAGGCTTGAACGCTTCGGGTCGCCCGTTTCGTTTTCGATGTCGCGCAAAGTGGGCCTGGAGATTTTGCACTCCTTGCACACTTCGTCCTGACTCTTGCCGAGCAACTCTCGGGCGGCTCTGACCTGCGGTCCTCTCATGGTCCGCTGAGCATGCCTCGTGGACCGGATTCTGGCAACGCTGTTTTCCATTTTGGAATTCCTGCTTGCTAAATCGCGACTTATATGGTAGTCGAAATGAAAAGCATAACAAGCAAAATGGCTTCTTTGAGTTCCATGATGGAAAATGCATTGATTTTTGGGCATTCCGCGTTCTGCGTTCCTGCTTCCAAGTCAGGCGCGCACTTGGGAGATCGCTCCGCCACGACTCTGGGCAAAGTTGACCGAATCGGTTGAACGACCAAGAAAGAATGGAGCTTTCTTGTGGTGTCGCACCAAGACTTCGAGAGGGTGTCTCGTCAGGTGAGGCTGACCCGAGGGAGAACCACAATATCGCTCGAACGCATATATTGGCAGGAACTTGAGGACATAGCGCATCTGTCGGAATGGCCAATAAGACGATTGCTGATTTCCATTGAACGGGAGTGCCGAAGTGTTCTCAATGCCGAGAGCGAGAAAGGGAAATTTAACTTCTCTTCTGCGCTTAGGGTCTGGGTTTCGTCACTACCGGGAATGCAAAGGTAATGAAGTTGCGTGAAGCCGCCCATCTATATGTAGTGGGTCGCCGTTTCGGTTGATGACGCCAGAACGACACGCTTTTCTGGCCTGAACAGCGATTGCTGAGGCGGGATCCGAAGCGAGAACCG